>JAJZQK010000057.1 GCA_021847625.1 Chloroflexota bacterium | reverse complement strand
CTCGATACACGGAGGACTCGGGCAGGTAAACCCGCCAGTCCCCCTTGCCGGCTACCGGAACAGCGAGAGGATGCCCTGAGGCGTCTGGTTCGCCTGGGCCAGCATCGCCGTGGCCGTCTGCTGCAGGATCTGGTACTTGGTGGCGTTCAACTGCTCGTTGGCCATGTCCGCGTCCATGATCCGGCTGTAGGCCGCCTCCGTGTTTACCTTGGCGACGGTCACCGTCTCCTCTCGGAAGTCCAGCCGCGACACCAGGGCGCCCACGGTCTGCAGCTTGGTGGACACGTCCTTGATGGCACTGCCCAGGGAGTCCATAGCTGCTCCGGCGCTGGCTGCACTCGTCACATCGAGGCTATTGATGCCAAGCTGGTCCGTGGAACAATCGCCGAAGTTGCTGGAGGACAGGGTGATCTGGGAAGCAGACTCGTTGTCGGCACCCGTCTGGAAGATGACCTGATTCGAACTGAAGCTTGCCAGACCATCCAGCAGCTTGTTGCCGTTCCACTTGGTGCTATCGACAATGGCGTCGATCTCGTCCGAGAACTGAGCCAACTGGTTCTTGATAGCAGTCCGCTCGTCGCTCCCAAGGGTGTCCGAAGCCGCCTGAGTCGCCTTGTCCCGCATCTTGATCAGGATGTCGTTGATCTTCTGCAGCCCGCCCTCGGCCACCGCCATCATGTTCTTGGCGTCGCCGATGTTGCTCAGGGCCTGCCCCAGGCCGCTCGCTCGGTACTGGAACTTGGTCGCGATGGTTAGCCCTGCCGGATCGTCCGCCGCCGAGTTGATCTGCTTGCCCGTGGCCAGCCGCAACTGGGACACGCCAAGCTTGGTCTGCACGCTCTTCAGGGAGTTCAGCGCGTTCAGTGCCCCGATGTTGGTGTTGATCCGGGTGAAATCGCCGATTGCCATGATGCTCTCTCCTTGTTACTCGCGCCTTCTGGCGCTGTTTTCTTCCCGCGAGTCCCTTCGCGGGGTGACTGGCGAGCAACCAACCCTTCTCGCGCTGTTCCTTCCGAATGATCGAGGTCGCACGCGGGGAGGCCCGTAGCCAGTCCATTCGGCCAGCCCACACAACCCTGCTGGCCGGTCATACTCAATAATCGGCACATCTTCGGAAAACTTTAGCGGTGATTTCTGTCCGCTTGTGCCTGATGCGACGGCAAGAATCGGGGCCATGGCGGGCTAGAATAGGTGATTTCCCTATTCAGACAGCACTTCGCCACCGATAACATCCAGACCTACTATGGAATCTCTGATGCCAAGCTTAGACGCAACCCAAGGCTTGCGCGTGGCAGGCAGCACTCCCGTGCCTGACAGGGAAGACTCCTTACAAGTAAGCCGCGGACTTCGTCAATGTCGTCGTTCTGGAGGTGCAGGTGAAGCCTAGACAGGTCGTGGTGTACGGGTGTGGGGGCCAGGGCAGGGATATCGCCTGGGCAATCCAGTCATCTTCCTCGTATGCTGGTGGAACTCCATACGAGGTGGTCTGCTTCGTCAACGATGACAAGGCAACCCACGGGTCTACAGTCAACGGCGTTCACGTCATGGGGCTCGAAGCCGCGCGCGAGAAGTTTCCAGAAGCCCGATTGGTAGCCAGCATCGGCTCCCCTCAACTGAGGGAACTGATGGTCCAGAAGGCGACAAAGGTCGGTTTCGAGTTCGAGACCTTCGCCCATTCCACTTGCGTGGTCAGCCCGACCACCGAGATGAATCCCGGCACCGTTGTTCTTCCGGCCTGTGTGCTCTCCACCAACCTCAAGCTTGGCCAGCATGTGCAGATTGGGCTCAACTGCACTGTGGGGCACGATACCGTCCTGGATGACTACGCCTCTCTGATGCTGGGCGCCCACATAGCGGGCTACGTACGCGTAGGCAAACGAGTCCTCATAGGAATGGGCGCAGTGGTCATCAACGGAACCCAGGACAGCCCACTCGTCTTGGGCGATGACGTTGTCGTTGGAGCCGGAGCCTGTGTCACGAAGTCGGTCCCACCAGGACAGACCGTAGTCGGAGTGCCGGCAAGGCCTTTGGAGAAGACATCACGATGAACACCAGGGTTAGCGATCTCGCGATCTTCGGCGGAACTCCTGCTGCCGGAGAGCAACTCCACGTTGGACGCCCCAACATCGGCGACCGCAAGCTGCTCCTCGACCGCATCAACGATGTCCTGGATCGGGATTGGCTCACAAATCGAGGGCCCTACGTCCAGGAATTCGAACGCAGGGTTGCAGAGTATCTGGGCGTGAAGCACTGCATTGCCATGTGCAATGCAACCGTAGCCCTGGAAATCCTCGCCCGGGCCGCGGGCTTGCACGGCGAAGTCATAGTCCCATCTTTCACCTTCATTGCCACAGCCCACGCCCTGCAATGGCAGGAGATCACCCCCGTCTTCTGCGATGTGGATCCACACACCCACAATATCGATCCCACCAAGATCGAAGCGATGATCACCCCGCGGACCACCGGCATCATTGGCGTTCATGTCTGGGGGCGGCCATGCGACGTCGACGCTCTCACCAGCATCGCTCACAATCGGAACTTGAGACTGTTATTTGACGCTGCCCACGCCTTTGGCTGCTCGTACCAGGGGCGCATGATCGGAGGCTTCGGTGATGCCGAGGTGCTGAGCTTCCACGCTACCAAGTTCTTCAACACCTTCGAGGGGGGCGCAGTCGTCACTAACGATGACGATCTCGCATCCAAGATACGCCTCATGAAGAACTTCGGCTTCTCTGGGTATGACAATGTCGTCTACATTGGGACCAACGGAAAGATGAGTGAGGTGTCTGCGGCCATGGGCCTGACATCTCTAGATGGGCTCTCAGGCTTCGTGGCTGCGAACTACAGCAACTATAAGCGCTATCAGCAAGCCCTCGCCGGCATTCCCGGTATCACCATGGTCACTTACGACGAGTCTGAACGCTGCAACTACCAGTACATCGTCCTGGAGGTAGACGAGGCCGCTGCGGGCGTCACGCGTGACCAACTAGTCAGGGTTCTCGCCGCTGAAAACATCCTAGCTCGAAGGTACTTCTACCCTGGGTGTCATCGCATGGAACCTTACCGGTCCTATTTTCCACATGCCGGTCTGCTTCTGAAAGAAACGGAGCGACTAGCTGAGAGGGTACTGGCTCTACCCACGGGCACCGCTGTTGACTCAGATCAGATCCGTGCCGTCTCCGACGTAATCAGGTTCGTCGTTGCCCATGCCAGCGAAGTCAGCAAGAGACTCAAGGAAGGCTGCCAAGACGTGGAGCACACGGTGGTGGTTGGAGTTGGGCGAATCTCCGCACCCACCGACCCAGTCCCAGCCTTCGCATGACGACATATCGCAGATCGGAATGCCTCCATCTTGGGCCAGGAGCATAGCCGCACACTGCCCAACACCCCAGCGAGGGCCACGGGCGAGGAACAGGAGCAGCCACATGGACGGTGTCTTTATCAACGTGGGAGCCGGAAATCGCAAACTAGCCGGATTCGTCAATCTCGACATGGATAGTGGTGCAGACGTGCAAGCCGACGTCCGGCGTGGTCTGCCCTTTCCCAGCAATTCCGTCGACGGCATCTATTGTGAGCATTTCATTGAGCACCTAACTCAGGCGGAGGGAGTCAGATTCCTCCGTGAGTGCCGGCGAGTCCTAGTGCCCGACGGCCGGCTCCGTGTGGCTACTCCAGATCTGGACCACGCGATCCAGCGCTACCTCAGTGACTGGCAGAACCAAGCCTGGCTCCATGACTTCCACTACGAGTGGATCGACAACCGATGCGAGTACCTCAACATAGGCATGCGGGAGTGGGGGCATCAGTGGTCGTACAACGAAGAAGAGCTGACGAGGTTGGCAACATGCGCTGGCCTCTCCCGGCCAGCTCGCTGCACCCACGGGGAAAGCGAGCACCCCGCATTTCGCGGACTGGAGTGGCGCAAGGACTCCCATCTCATCATGGAGTTCACCAAACCATGCCGAGCGACGGGCCTCGGGGAGGCATTGGTCAGCGTTCTGATCCCCGCCTACAATCCCAAGTACTTCAGGCTTGCTCTCGAGAGCGCTCTCAAACAGACTTTCCGCCAACTGGAGATCGTCGTCTCCGACGACAGCGCGACAGACGAGATCCGTCGAATCGTGGACGATTATGCCGGAACTGACAGACGTATCAGGTATTACAGAAACCGGGCTCGTCTGGGGGCGGGTGCCAACTACATCCACTGTTTCGAGTTGGCATCGGGCGACTACATAAAGTTCTTGAACGACGATGATCTCCTCCATCCAGGTTGCGTCTCCCGCATGGCCGAGTGTCTGGACTCTTATCCGGAGGTAACGCTGGTCACGTCGCATCGCCAGTGCATCAACGCATCAGGTCGCGCCTTACCGGACATAGGGGCAACCCGACGGATAGTCACGCAGGACAGTGTCGTCGAGGGAGTGTCCCTCGGTAGCGCCATGTTGTACACAAGAACGAACTTCGTAGGCGAGCCAACAACTGTCATGTTCCGAAGGGCAGACCTGTGCGATAGCAAGCCCGACATACTGAGCTTCGCCGGCCGCCGCGCCGCCTGGAACGTGGACGTGTCGATGTGGCTGAGCCTGCTCAGCAAGGGAGACGCGATCTATCTCACGGAAACCTTGAGCTACTTCCGGCTGCACGCTGAGCAGGATAGTCGCGCTACGAGCGCGCCGGAGAAGGGTGATGCAGCCTGGCAGCAGGCAAGGTTCGATGCACACAGAATGGGCTTCCAGCACATGCTGTCGGAGCCGAGACTAGTAGTATTGCCCATGGGGCCTCACAGTTCGGCAGGCGCGTCCAACACGAACGTCTCGACCTCACGCAACGTCCACAGGGCTCCCGCGTCGCACGGCAGCGGTCTCGCCCCAACCGAGCACCCCCTCGGCACCAATGACGATCGGGAAGCCGGACGGCGCCGCGCCGTCCCACCGGGAACCGCAATACCCAAGCTCCGAGATACGGCTGTCGAGTCCGAACGGCTTCTGGCACCCCTTGACCAACTGATGGCCGCCGGCCGAGAGGCCCTGGAGCGGGGCGACCTGGAGGTCGCGGCGCGGGAGTTCGCCCGCCTGACCGAGCAGCACCCGGAACTGGCCGCCGCCCACACCGCCCTCGGCTCCACCCTCATGGCCCTGGAGCGGCCCCAGGAGGCCGTCCCCCACCTGCGCCGTGCCGCCGAGCTGGCGCCCAACGCCGCCGCCCTCCACAACCAACTGGGGGTCGCCCTCTTCCAATCGGGCGACGCCAAGGGTGCCGAGACGGCATTCACCCGGGCCAGGGAGGCCGACCCCGCCGACATCGGTGCCGTCCTCAACCTGGTCCACCTCCACCGCACTGAGGATCGCTACGTGGAGGCCACCGAGCTGATCAAGGACGCGCTGCGGATCGATCCCAACAACGCCGACATCCTCGCCTCCTTCGCCACCCTCAGCCTGGAGCTGGGCGATCTGGAGGGCGCGGAGCTGGGGCTGCGGCGACTCCTCGCGGTCGCCCCCGACCACCCGGAGGCCGTGCCCATCCGGGAGGCCATCGACGGGGTCCGCCCAAGCGCGACCGCTGCCGACGAAGCGAATGCGCCAGCTGCCGGTGTGCATCTAGCCGATGCGGCCCCTCAATCCACAGAGATCTCTATCATCATTCCCGTCTACAACAGGCTGGACCTGACGAAACAGTGCCTTGACGCGGTACACAGGAACACCGGGCCGTCGTCCTACGAGGTGATAGTTGTGGACAACGGCTCCACGGACGGCACCCAGGAGTTCCTGCTGCAGCAGCAAGCCAGTGGCCAGCTTCGAGCGATCCTGAACGAACGAAACCTCGGCTTTGCGCGCGCCTGCAATCAGGGTGCCGAAGCTGCAGTCGGAAGATACTTGCTCTTCCTCAACAACGACACCGAGGTTCAGCCCAACTGGCTTCCTAGGCTCAAAGAAGTGCTCGACGCGGACCCGGCTGTTGGAGTGGCAGGGAGCAAGATGCTGTTGGCCAACGGTACCATCGACAACGCCGGCATTCTGTTGGTGGAGGATCAGGGGCACGGGAGTTCTCTGTTTCTTCAGAGTGCGTTCTCGCGGCTACCTGGAAACACCCCCGAGGCCAATCAACCCCGCACGTATCAGGCAGTCACAGGGGCATGTCTGATGGTGCGGAAAAGCGCCTTTGACGAAGCAGGCGGCTTCGATGAGGGTTACTGGAACGGATTCGAGGACATTGATCTATTCTTCACTTTGCAAGAGCGTGGTTGGAAGATAGTATACCAACCCGAGAGCGCAGTACTGCACCACGTTTCGCAGAGCGGGCCAGAGCGGTTCCGCCGCGCGGGCCAGAACACAGAGCGCCTAAAGCAGAAGTGGCTGGGCAGGATTCGCCCTGACCTCATCATAACCCCGGACGGCAATATCGCCGACGGTGGAGCGGGGCGAGTGGCATGCTACCAAATGCCGAACACCGCACTCACCTCGGGGACGCTGGAGACCTGCCGACCAGGCGGACGCCGGCCACGCAACGGCAAACAGACAGCCGAGGAAGCCAAGTGCTCGCATGCCGCAGCAGTGGGGGGCATGTCTGACGGTTACGTCCAAGAGGCGAGGGGGTCGCGAGAACTCCGCTGTTCACGCCATGCCCCTCTGCTGGCCCCGACATCTGAGGACTTGGGCCGGTTTCGGGACCTACGAGTCGCCCTCATTTACGACAACATCATCCGGCCCGACACCACCGGCGAGTACTGCCGCAGGGCTCTAGAGCAGATCTGCCAGGTGAAGCACGTCCTGCCTCATCATCTCAACACCCTTCGGGCCGAGGACTACGACCTGTTTCTGCAGATCGACGATGGGCTCAAGTACCTGCTCCCGTCTCATCTCAGACCGGCCGCTTGGTGGGTTATCGACACCCACCTCCAGTACGAATGGGATCGAGAGAAAGCGGCCCACTTCGATGCCGTATTCGCGGCCCAGCGCAATGGCACGGAGCGACTGCGGGACGACGGAATCCCTGCCGTTTGGCTGCCACTGGCGGCTGATCCGGAGGTCCACCGCCTCATGCCGGTTCCCGAGCGGCTCGACTGGTGCTTCGTCGGCAATCTAACCGAGCCGGAGAACCCTGTGGGGCCAGAGCGCGCGGCGCTCATCGAGCTTCTTCGCCAAAGGTTCCCCAACCATTATGTGGGCAGGGCTTTCGGCGACGACATGGCCCGCCGGTACTCGGAAGCTCGAGTGGTCTTCAACCGCAGCGTTCGGGACGACGTCAACATGCGGGTATTCGAGGCGCTCGCGATGGGCCGCCCGCTGCTGACCAACGCCCTCGACGACAACGGACTGCCCGAACTATTCGAGGAAGGCAAAGAGATGGCCGTGTACCGCACACCGGAGGAACTCCAGCACAAGCTGCAGCTCCTGCTGAGCGACGATCAGGCCCGGCGCTCCATGGGCACGGCGGCCCACGCTGCCGTTCTGTCGAGGCACACATACTCTCATCGGATGGGCGGGGCCATCGAGTGGCTCCATGAGGTGGGTGTGATGAAGGCTTTGTCCAGCAGCCGCACGGCCGCGGTGGAGCCCGACACCAGTTCCAAGAAGACCGTACCGCCTGCGCTAGTGAGCATCGTCATCCTCACGCACAACGAGCTGTCCGCCACACAGCAATGCCTGGCTAGCGTGGAGGCCCACACCCCCGAGCCTCACGAGTTGATCGTGGTGGACAATGCCTCCACTGACAGGACCGTGGACTACCTCCGCGCTTACGCCGCCACCCGCGAGCACGTTCGCGTCATCGCCAACAGCGCCAATCGCGGCTTCGCCGCCGGCAACAACCAGGCGCTGTCCATAGCGAGGGGCGACTACGTCCTGCTGCTCAACAACGACACCATCGTCACCCCAGGATGGCTCTCCCGCATGCTCGCCGCCTTCCAGACGCACCCTCAGACTGGCGTGGTCGGGCCCATGGCCCACTATGTCTCCGGCCCCCAGCTCGTCCCCGACCCCGGCTACCACTCTATCGAGGAACTCGAAGCCTTCGCCTCGAAGTGGTCCATCGACCACGACGGTGAGAGCACGAGGGTCATGCGGTTGGTCGGTTTCTGCCTCCTCGCGCGAAGGGCCGTCGTCGACCGCATCGGCGGACTCGACGAACGATACGGTAGTGGCAACTTCGAGGACGACGACTTCTGCGTTCGAGCGGCCTTCGCCGGATACGAGGCACGAATTGCCCAGGACGTCTTCATCCACCACTCTGGAGGCCAGACCTTCAAGGCCGCCAAGATCGACTACAACGCCAGCCTCCTGCGCAACTGGGAGCTGTTCAAGACCAAGTGGGGGGTGCCGTCAGACTCCCCCTACGAAAAGGGCTATCGCATCACCACCGCCCCGCCGAGTGCGATGGTACCAGTGCAGCTACCTGATCTCGCCGACGACCATGCATTAGAGGAGAGCGGTCGCTGGTGGCAGGAAATGGAACCCGCCAACGAGCATGGCGGAGGAGGCATCGTCACCGGGACACTTGCAGCCGATGGGGCACGCTCACCACAGGATCTCCTCGACAAACTGATGGCGGCGGGCCGCGAGGCCATGGACCGGGGGGACCTGGAGGCCGCCGCCCGCGAGTCCGGCCAACTGGTAGAACGGTATCCAGACCTGGCAGCAGCCCACACCGCCCTCGGCTCCACGCTAACAGCCCTGGGAAGAGTAGAGGAGGCGATTCCTCACCTGCGCCGCGCCGCCGATCTGGTTCCTCAGGCAGCGGCCATGCACAACCAACTGGGGGTAGCCCTCTATCAGGTGGACGATCTCCAGGGTGCAGAAGCCGCTTTCCAGAGGGCAAGAGACGTCGATCGTCAAGACGTGCAGGGGTTGCTGAATCTAATCGACCTGTATCGCGGTCAAGAACGGTACGTAGAGGCCACCGAGGCCATCAAGGAGGCGCTCACAAGGAATGCAGCCAGCGCCGGTGTCCTGTCAGCTTTCACCACCCTAAGTCTCGAACTGGGCGATGCGGACGGGGCCGAAATGGGGCTCCAGCGGCTGCGCGACATTCAGCCAGACCATCCGGACGTGGACCCTCTGCAGCAGGCCGTCGAAGACTTGCGTTCTTGCGCCGTGGCTGGATGAGAGCAAGGGGAGGGCAGATGAAACGCACGAAGGAGCGAAGGAACCACGCCGTCGGCCAGCATCGCCGACAAGCGAAAGCACGGGGTGGGCAACCAGGGGGGCAGTTCGAGATGCTCAGTCTCAAAGTGGAGCCACGAGCACCATCGAAGTGGCCATCCATCTCCGTATGCATGATCGTCAAGAACGAGGCCGAGAATCTGAGGCCCTGCCTGGAATCCCTGGCTGATCTGGCCTCGGAGGTGATCGTGGTAGACACAGGATCCACCGACGGCACAGCAGAAATCGCCCGTGAACTGGGCGCTAAGGTCTACTCTTTCCCCTGGTGCGACGACTTCGCCGCAGCCCGCAACGAGTCGATCCGTCGGGCGACCGGGGAGTGGGTCTTCTGGATGGACGCCGACGACCGTCCCAGCCAGGAGACCATCGCCCAGATCAAGCTGGTGACCGCTTCAGGCAAAGCCGGCGGCTATGTCTGTCTGGTGTCCAGCAAGACCCTCACCGGCGGGGACGACGTCACGGAGCACATCCGGCTGTTCCGCAACGGCTTCGGGGTTCGCTTCAGCGGCGCCATTCACGAGTCGGTATTCGATGGCCTGGTGCACGCTGGCCTGTCACTGGCACGCACCGACATCACCATATCTCACGTCGGCTACTCGACCGCAGAAGCGCTGCACCGGAAGGGCAAACGGAACCTGGCTATCATAGAGCGACAGCTAGAGCTGAAACCGGACAGCGTCGACCTGATCTTCTACCGCGGTCAGGCCCGAGGGGCAGCCGGAGACCTGGCGGGCGCCGAGGCAGACATGCGTGACTTTCTGTCTCGCACTCGGCCGCAGCCGCTCCAGGAGTGGAAGCGATCGTGGGCCTACGTGACGACCCTCAGAATACTGGACCACCGCTCCGACCTCGACGCCATGGAGCCGCTGCTCAGCCCCGCGCTGGCGGAGTTTCCAGACGATCCCCACTTCCTGCTGCTCTCCGCCCGCTTGCGCCTGTCTCGCGGCCACCCTGAGGAGGCGCTTCCGCAGCTGCAGCGCGCCCAAGCCAACCTACGAACTCCCGTCCGAGGCTTCAGGCCACCCGATGCATGGGTGGAGCTGAGCCTAGCCGAGTGCTACAGGGCACTTGGGCAGAACGCCGACGCGGTAAACTGGGCAGAACGAGCCATAGCAAGCTCCCCTGTCTGGGCCAAGGCGTCTTCCCTCCTGGCCCGACTCTATCTGGAAGCCGGAAAGCACTCCCAACTCGAGCGGCTTCTAGAGGAACATCTGCCCTCATCCCGCACCCACGAACCGTGGCTGGTTCTCTCGGAACTGCGCTATCAACAGAGACGCACCGAGGAGGCGATGAAGGCGATCGAGGAAGCCGAGAGGCGAGGCTTGCCGGAATCCCGAGCCGATGAACTTCGGCACAACCTTAGGCAGGCTCGCGAATCGACCCAGCAGCCCGGACAAAGCGTTTCGGACGAGCCAGGTTCAGAGTTGCGTCACCAAGGGTTGCGATGCATGTCCAAGGGCGAACTCCTGAAGGCTGCCGAGTGCTTTGCATCGGCCAT
>JAJZQK010000056.1 GCA_021847625.1 Chloroflexota bacterium | reverse complement strand
GTCCAGGCCCGCATACCGGCGCCGACGGTGGCGCGGGCGAGGCGCTTGTTCCATCTGGAGGTGATGGATGTCGTGCTGGCGATGGGCCTGGCCGGCCTCATCAACGCGGCGATGCTGATCATGGCCGCGGCTACCTTCCACGCGACCGGGCTCTCCAACGTTGCCAGCATCGAGGAGGCCCACCGCACGCTGACGCCATTGCTGGGCGGCTTCTCCAGCGTCGTCTTTGCCGTGGCCTTGCTCGCCTCGGGCCTGTCCTCGTCGGCCGTCGGCACGATGGCCGGGCAGGTGGTGATGCAGGGTTACCTGCGCCGCAGCATACCCATCTGGATTCGCCGCCTGGCCACTATGTTGCCGGCGCTGGTGGTCATCGCTCTGCAGCTCGATCCCACCCAGACGTTGATCGTCAGCCAGGTGGTGCTGAGCTTCGGCATCCCCTTCGCCCTCGTGCCGCTCATCATGTTCACCAGTCGCCGCGACATCATGGGCGACCTCCGTAACCACATCGTCACGACCGTGGCGGCCTGGCTGGTCGCAGCCCTGATCATCTTCTTGAACGGCTATCTGCTGTGGGACACTGTCACCGGGGGGTTAGGATGAACGCACAAGGCGACCCTTGCCTGGATTCCATTATCGTCATGCTCGACGGATCACACCTTGCCGAGGCCGTGCTGCCATTGGCGACATCGCTAGCCGGCAGGCTGGATGCCGGCCTGGTGCTGGTGCATGTGCTGGAGGAGGCGCCGCCGGCGACGATCCACGGCGAGCCCCACCTGACCACCCACGCGGATGCCGAGGCCTACCTGGCGCTGGTCGCGGAAGTCCTGCGGAGCAGGGGCCTGAAGGTGGCGACCCACGTGCATGACAACCCCCAGCACGACGTGGCGCGAAGCATCGCTGAGCATGCCGAGGAACTGCACGGCGATCTGATCGCCCTCTGCGCGCACGGGAGAGGGGGATTGCGGGGATGGTTGATCGGGCGCACGGCGCAGCAGGTGATTACGAAGGCGGGACGGCCCGTGCTCGTCGTACCGGGCGCGCCGGCCGGTCCCTATTCGACCGTGGCGCGCATTCTCCTGCCCGTCGATCAGGTCGGGGACGTGGCGGCCGCGCTGCCGTTGGCGCGCTGCATCGCCAAGGCTTACCGGGCGGAGATGGTGTTGGTAACCGTCGTGCCCACGCCGGAGACGATGCCCGGCGAAGCGGGGGCTGCCAACGTGTTCCTGCCCCACGCCTCGGCCGAGATGCTGAAATGGGCGGAAGAGGATGCCCGCGAGGCGCTCGCCAGGCTGGGCGAGGACTTGGCCCGGGAGGGCTTGGCCACGGCGAGCGAGGTGAGGCGGGGCTACGCGGCCCACGAGCTGCTGCGGGCCATCGCCGTCCACGACATCGACCTCGCCGTGCTGGCCACCCACGGCCGGGCCGGCTGGGAGGGGCTCTGGGCTGGTAGCGTCGGCCCCCGCGTGGTGGCCAGCGGCCTCAGCCCCGTCCTGGTCGTGCCCATCCCGCGCACGGAGTGAGCGACCTCGGGCGAAGTCCGATTCGCCGCGGAGAACGCACGTGCGTGCTGCACGGCGACCTCGGCATGTCCGGCACGGTGCTC
Source organism: Chloroflexota bacterium (assembly GCA_021847625.1). Next base: position 9,147 of record JAJZQK010000056.1, on the reverse strand, counting down.
GTGGTACCGAGCCAGGCGAACAAGTAGTCTAGCGGGCCTGACCAATCAGCCTAACGCATGGGGCGCCCGTCCGGGCGCCCCATATACTCACTCCCTCGGTCTCAGGACCGGGACCTCCTCCACTCGCCCGGTAGCCAGGGAACGGCGGACGGCCTCCACGACGGCGAGGTCGTGGAACCCTTCTTCGCCCGATATCGCTATCTCCGTTTCCTCACGGCAGGCGCGGAAGAAGTCGAGGAACGTCTCCCTGAAGCAGAAGATGTCCGAGCGCTCCACCAGCACCTTGCTACCGCCCGGAAGATCCGCTCGGCGCAATACAATCCTGCCATCGGGCCAGCGGAAGACGTCGAGGCTGCCCTCGGCCCCGTCGAGGCGCAGCTCCGGCTCGGCGGGGATCCGCGCCGCCCAGGTCAGGGCCACCTGGCCAAGGAGTCCGCTAGCCAGCTTGAGGTTGACGACCGCCGTGTCCTCTGCCTCGAAATCCGGCCTGGCCGAGGTCGCCATGGCGGATACGTGAGTAACTTCCTGCTGGGAGACCAACCGGAGACCGCGAACCTGATGGCACAGCTGATCGATGATGATTCCGCCCCCAGGGCCCTTGGCGGCTCGCCAGGGATTGGTCAACCAGACGTCGGCGAGGTATGCTGTCCTCTGCGCCCTTACTAGTGCCAGCTGGCCGACAACACCCTCCGCGACCATCTTGCGCGCGATCAGGAGCGGCTCCACGAACTGGTAGTTCTCGAAGACTCCTAGCACAACCCCCGCGGCAGCGGCGGCGGCGACCATCTCGCGAGCCTGAGACAGATCGAGGGCCATTGGCTTCTCGACCAGGACATGCTTGCCGGCAGCCGTCGCCGCCAAGACAATCTCCGCGTGGGACGCGTGAGGGGTAGCGACAATGACTGCCTCGATGTCTGTTGACTCCAGAACCGCTGATAGATCCGTGCACGGGTGTCCGCCGATGCGGGCGGCGAGAGCCTCCGCCCGTTCCCGGTTGCGCGAGAAGGCGATCCGCAGATCGACCTCGCCGGCCGTCTGTAGATCGAGGAGCCCATTGTCTAGGTACATGCTGACCACAGCCCCGGCCCCGATGATCGCAGTTCGTACGGGTCTCAAAGTCGCCTCCTCCAGTTGCCATCAAGTCTTCTGAGCGAGCCCAGCAGCCATTTTCGTCTCTCCGTCTGGATGGCTGCCGAGCATCAGCCAACGTGGCTGCTGGATAGTAGCCGCGTTGCTCCACTATACGACTGACCATGGGTCCAGTCAAGAACGTATCGGCGCTTGGGGGTCTTCGTCGCCTTGCCTGTGGATGAGTGGCAGGGATGCAGGTTGGTCGTTGCCTCAGCTGTAGCCCTGGTCGCGCGCGCAGAGACACATCGCCGGCAGCTGGTATCGGGCTGCCGGACCGTGAACGGGTGGGGCAGGGGCTTCCCCTGCCCCTTGCCAAATGGTTGCCGTGGCGGGGCGTGCCTGGCCCCGGCGATTATTGAGAGAGCGGCGTCGGCGTCGGTCCGCCGTGCAGCTGGCACAGGTAGGCGGCGATGTTGCGGGCGTCTGTCTCGGTGACGCCCAGATCAGGCATCGTCGTGTTGGGCTTGACCGACTTGGGGTTCATGATCCACTGGATCAGGTTGCTGGGATTGTTCGGCACCGCGCCGGCGATCGTGGGCGAATTGCCGAAGCCCATAAGGGAGGGGCCATCCGTACCAGTGGCTCCCGGTATACCCGGGATGACGTGGCAGTTGCCGCAGTTGTACTGCTCGATTGCGGCGCGGCCGGCGTTGGCGTCGCCGCCGGGTACCACGTTACAGCCTGGCCCCACGGTGGTCGTCATCGTCGTCGTCACCTCGGTGGCCTGGGCTGCGATGGGTGTATCGGCGGTCACCGACCCGCCTTGGCTGGGGCAGGCGGTGAGGCCGAACAGACCGACGATCAGCAAGCACAGGAGGGAAAGGCGCAAAGCGTAACGAGCGGCTGGGCGATCCAAGGTCATATGCCTCCTCAAGGTTTATGCCCGCCTTCCTCCGCGCGACGGGGTGGGTGGGCACAGCCCGAGGTAGCAATTACCGTGCCGTTCGGCCGGGGCCAACCCTGAACACGGTCCAAGCCGCCGGTTCGAACGGGCAAGCGCGTCCACGGGCAGCAGTCTCCGTCATCCTCATGCAGGGGGGCCCGTCCTCGGTATGGCCACGCACCGGATGGATTCCCGCTTCCGCGGGAATGACCGGAAGCGGACTCATCACTCATTACCCATTACTCATCGCTTCCCCGACCCCCCAATTTGGGGGATATGCCTGGACACGGGCGTCTGGGACTGATATCCTATGCTTGCCACACGACTTAGCCGTAACTAGCGACCGCCTCGTCCGTTTCTAGATACACGAAGCACGCCTGGTGGGCGATCCGACGCCCACCGGCCCGCGGACCACGGTCCCCAGACGACAGCCGCGTAACAGCACTACGTCAGCACGCTTAGCCCCCGTTGCCTTGCCATCTCATGGGGACGGGATGGTGGGCCGTCTTCGACTCTCGTTCGACCGACGACCGGTCTCGGCGACGGCGGCAGGGGGCCATTCAGAGGGTGGGGAGGATTTGGATGCGTAGGTTGGCCCTTCTTGTCGTTTTGACGCTATTGTTGCCCTTGTTCAGCTCGGCGCCGCCGCCGGCCCTCGCCGAGCAGGGGTTCGTTCGCGCCGAAGGCGCTCGCCTGGTAAACGCCGACGGCAGCACCTACTTCATGCTCGGCGCCAACTACGTCGGCGCCCCCGATCGCTCGTGGACGATGTGGGAGGACGGCCTGTTCGACGCCGGGCTGATCGAAACCGACCTGCGCCGGGTCCAGGCCGCCGGGCTCAACACGGTGCGCATCTTCGTCCGCCCGCCCTTGCAAGACCAGATCCTGGCGGGCCAGTGGGGTAAGCTCGACACCGTCATCTCCCTGGCCGAGGGGCTAGGGCTGCGCGTCATCCTCACCCTCTACGACTATCGCCAGGACGAACTGGCCAAGGTCGCGGAGGTGGATGGGGCTATCGCCCGCCGCTACGCCGATAGGTCGGCCATCCTGGCCTACGACTTGAAGAACGAGCCGCACTTCCAGGACCTGGCCATCGCCCAGTATCCCGGCTCGCCGCCCCCGCTGCAGACCGACGTGCTGATCAAGCAGTACGGGCAGAGGGTAAGTCTGGAGGCGGCCGCGGCCTGGCGGCGCGACGGCAGCGGCAAGTCGCTGATCCCGGCTCGCTTCACGGCCGAGCAGGCGTACATCTACGCCAATAACTACCGCTACTACACGGAGTTCGTGCGGGAATCCGGGGATTGGATCACCGCGCACAACTACGAAGTGACGACGCTCGACTATCTAGCGGCGCCGGAGGCGGCCAAATGGCGGCCGTATATCGACGCCCTGAGCCAGACGCTCGCCGCCTGGCTTCAGCCCCAATTGGAGGCCATCCGCGCGGCCGATTCGCGCCATCTCGTCACCGTCGGCTATAGCGACAGCACGTTGGCTGCCCTCACGGCCAACAACGCGCTGAGCTTCATGTCCGTCCATCGCTTCCCGAACAAGGGGATCAAGGCCCTGAACGGCATCTTCGACCTCCTGGACGACGTGCGCCGGGCCTTCCCGGACAAGCCGGTGACGCTGGAGGAGTACGGCTACGCCAACTCGGATGTGCCCGCCGACGAGGCCGCGCTCCACGAGACGGCCATCGCGCTGCACCTGCTGAACGCAGGCCTGGCCGGTGGTGCCAAATGGTCGCTCAACGACGTGGCCAACGGTTGGAACCCGCGCGAGAATAGCTACGGCCTCTACGGCGCGGACGGCGGTGCCAAGGCGGTCGTCTACGCCCTGCGTGCCCTTCAACAGCACACCGGCGGCAGCGCGCCCGCCGGGGGGGATCTAAACATCGAGGCCGTCGGCGGCAATCCGGGCGTGCGCTACACTTACACGGCGCCGAGGGCGCTCTTCCTGGGCGGCGATTCTTTCGGCAGCGCGAACGGCGGCCTCTCCTTCACGTCCTCCGGCGTGGCCCAGATCTTCGCCTCCTGGCCGCGGGAGGGGGAGATCGACCTCACGGCGACGGCACCTGCCACGCTGCGGGTCGACCCGGCGGCGTTGGCCGGGGCCAGCGGGGTGCGCGTCCTTAGCCTCGCGCGGGCAAACGGCGCCGCCGTGCCCTTCCAGAATGACGGCAACGCCGTCGTCTTCGGCGTCGAGGCGGGCGAGTCGTACGTCTTGCGCTACGCCTCCACCTCCCTCGACGCCCGCATCGAGATCGTCTGGCCGCACGACGGCCTGCCGGTGAGCCAGGCGACGCTGGCCAATATCGGCGCCTACCTGTTCCAGCGCGACGTGGCCACGACCGTCTGCCCGCAGTTCACGCCGACCGTGCGCCTGTGGCGGGCGCTGAACAATGGCGTCGAGGAGGAAGTGGCCACCGGCACCCAGATGGTGAAACAAGAAAACGGCCTCACCTTCCCGGCCTGGGAGTTCAACGATGTCGACGTGCGAGGGGCCAACGACCCCGCCAACAAGCTCTACTTCCGCCTCTCCGTGGACGGCTACCCCTACCGGACCAGCATCTGGAGCCACGCCGAGGACGCCCGTACCTACCTGCCCCAGCAGGACGTGCCGACCGGCGTGGCGACGCAGGCCCCCGCGGCGGTGAATGCTAAGATTCAGATCGTCTGGCCGCACGACGGCCTGCCCGTGACCGAGGCCACCAAGGCGAACATCGGCGTCAATCTGTACGTGCGGGATACGTTAGAGACGGTACCGCTTGGGTGGTCGCCGACGGTGCGCCTGTGGCGGGCGCTCAACAACGGCTACGCGGAGGAAGTGGCTATCGGGCGGCTTGTGGTGAAAGAGGCGAACGGGCTCACCTACCCAACGTGGGAATTCAACGACGTGGACGTCAGCGCCGCCCGCGACCCGTTGAACAAGTACTACTTCCGGGTCACCGTCGACGGCGTCGACAGCCGCAGCAGCGTCTGGAGCCACGGCGCCGACGCCCGCACCTACTTCCCGCGGCAGGACGTCCCCGAGGCGGTGCAGCCCTGCAACTGAGGGTGTAACACGTTACACCGCTTCGGCGGCGTAGCCCTGGGAACCGCGAATATCAACCAATCGTAGGGGCGAACGGCCGTTCGCCCCTACGAATAGCAGGCGAACCGTCAATAGCAGACTGTAGATAGAATGGATCGGGGGTTCCATATTGTCGGATGGATCGCGGCGTGGAGCAGCGCCCATCCGATCTGCGGCACGGAGGCCGCGATCCATATCAGGATGAGGGCGACCGGGGCGAAGGCGACGGCGTTGGTGAGGCCGTGCGCCCACCAGCTGGGCATAATCGACTCGCCTTTGCCGGTTACTCTTGGATAACCGACACATTCCCCGACCCGTAGTTTGCAACGTAGACGCGCTTCGTCAGCGGATTGAGGGCCACGGCACGCGGATTCATGCCGACGGCTACCGTCTCAATGACCGTATCCGTGCTTGTGTCTATCACCGATACCGTGCCGTCGGACCAGTTTGCCACGTAAACGTGTCCAACCCCCGGGTTCACGGCCAGCCCGCTCGGTCCTTTGCCCACCGCGATCATCGCGCTCGCGGTGCGCCATTCGCCCAGATGCTCTGGCGTGTCCGTTCCCGCTGTAGCCAGCTGATCAACCGCATCGGCGTCGCCCGCCTCGACCCCCCGGCCACCGGGGCTGCGCGGGGCGACGGCGGCTTCGGTAGTGGGCGGAAGTGGCAGTTCCCCCGGAGCGCCGTCGCTCTGCCCGTATTTAACCGTCGCATACCTACCGCCAGCGGTGGCGGCGACGATGACCTGGCCCAGACTATCGACCGCCATCGCTTCGGGCTTGCCTCCCGAACCTAGGCCGTTGAATACAGAGGCCCATAGCTGAGTCCCGTCGGGCCCGTACTTCACCAACACAAGGGTACTAGATAGCCAACCGGATGATACCACCAACCCTAGGCACGGTAAAGCCGCTCGGCGACTGACTTGAGCATCAGGTAGACCGTGGTGGCCCCGGCGTCTTGATGGCCCAAGGTCCTTTCGCCTAGCCAGCGGGCCCGGCCGTAGCCGGGGAGCATGTCCTTGGTGGCCTCCACGCCCCCCTCCGCGGCGGCGACGGCCTGGTCCACGGCCTCCTCTAGTGAGGCGCCCGCGGCGGCAGCCTTCTCCAGGGCCTCGGTGGCGGGGACGATGGCGTCCAGCATCGTCTTGTGGCCCGGCTCGGCCTTGCCCCGCTCCTGCACGCCCTGGCCGGCCGCCTTGGCCATGCGGACGACATCGGCCAGGGATATTTCGCTTTGGCCGCGGACCTCCTTACCGGCCCGCATGAAGGCGGTGCCGAGGAGGGCGCCGACGGTGGCACCGGCCCCCTCGTTGAACTGGAGCCCGGCCTCGGCCAGGGTGCGGCCGATGTCCGGGGGATGCTTCGCCAGGCCCTCCTGCAATGCCCGGAAGCCGCGGGCGACGGAGATGCCGTGGTCGCCGTCGCCTATGGCCCCGTCCAGCTCGTTGAGCCTGTCGCGGGCCCCTTCCAGGTCCTCTGCCACCTTCGTGAGGATCGCGACGACTTGGTCGATGGTTAGGGATTCGCTCATTTCTATCTCCGGGGGCTTACTTTTGCAGGAAGAACGGCGAGTCGGCGGGCGCGTCGAGCAGGCGCTTGCGTTCGTCGTCGAGGCGCAAGAGCGAGAGGGAAGCACCGGCCATCTCTAGCGAGGTGGCGTACTCTCCTATGTACGGCCGGTGCACGCGCACTCCCGCCTCGTCCAGCAGGCTCTTGATCTTTCGGTAGAGGATGTACAGCTCCTCCTTGGGCGTGGCGCCCAGGCCGTTGACGAGCACTCCTACCTCGTCGCCCGCCCGGAAGGGCAGGTCGGCCAACACGGCCTGAGTGAGCTGCTCGGCGATCTCATCGGCCGACTGCAGCTTGCCCCGCCGCACGCCCGGCTCGCCGTGGATGCCCATGCCGATCTCCATTTCATCCTCGCCGATGGTGAAGGTAGGCCGGCCTGCCTCCGGCACGGTGCAGGGCGAGAGGGCCACGCCCATGCTGCGGGTGTTGGCCACAGCCTCCTCGGCCGCCGCCTTTATCGCCGCCAGGTCGGCGCTCTCCTCGGCCTTGGCCCCGGCGATCTTGTAGGCGAATAAGAGGCCGGCCACCCCCCGGCGCGTTTGCCAACGCTCAGGCGGGGCGGAGGCAACGTCGTCCGTGACCAGGACCGTCTCCACGCGGATGTCGTCCATGTCCGCCATCTCCGCCGCCGTGTCGAAATTCATCGTATCGCCCTGGTAGTTGCCGTAGAGGTAGAGAACGCCCTTGCCGCCGTGGATGGCGTGGGTGACGGCCAGCATCTGCCGGGTAGAGGGGGAGGCGAAGACGTTGCCCACGGCCACGCCGTCGGCCAGACCCCGGCCGACGTAGCCCAGGAAGACCGGCAGGTGACCCGAGCCCCCACCCGTGGCGATGGCGACCTTCCCCTGCACCGGGGCGTCGGCGCGCACGATCGCCCGCTTCTCGTCGCCGGCCATGCGCAGCTTATCCGGGTGGGCGGCGAGGATGCCCTCCAGCGTATCATCGACGAAGTTCGCCGGGTCGTTGATTATCTTCTTCACTACTCATTCTCCAGCCGCAAATCTGTGGCGCGCGGTTTTTCGTCCCCAGAGGGTGACCACAACTCCGTGGTGGCCGGCAGGGACGCCGGCCACGGGACGAGGCGGGCAGTGACGCCCGCCTCTACGGGGATGCTTCAGGACGACTCTCACCCTGACCCTCTCCCTGGAAGGGAGAGGGAACCCTAGCATGGCCGCCACTGCTCTCCCTTCCAGGGAGGGGGAACCCTAATGCGTCTACGGTTGGTTGGTAGCCCGTCCAGGCCTTCTGTCATCCCCGCGAAAGCGGGGATCCAGTCCCAGGCATGGCAAGCAACCGGATGGATTCCCGCCTGCGCGGGAATGACAAGACCACGGCGGCTACCAACGCCGCCTGATAAACGCCTCGGCGACGGCCTGCCTGCCACCGCAGGGGCGACAGGCTGGTCGCTCGCGCGAGCTTGTCGTAGAAGGAGCGGACATTCTCCCTGCTCTCTGTGTCCTCTGCGGTTAGTCCGACTCCCACCGCGCAAGCACCGCCACTCATCACTCGTTACTCATCACTTCCATCGACCAACCCTATTCCACCCCTGCCGGCAGTTCGCGCGTGCGCTTGTAGTAGTCGCGGAAGCCCCAGGAGTAGCTCCAGGTCTCCACGAAGAACTCCACCACGGCCGGCGTGCCGTTCTTGTTGGCCTCTAGTGCCCGCTCGAGAGCGCCGTGGATACCGGCCGGGTTCTCCACGTGCTCGCCGTGGCAGCCATAGGCCTGGGCCAGCTGGACGAAGTTCGGCTGGGCCTCGAAGTCGACGGCGACATACTTCTCGCCGCGGGCGCGGGCGGTGAGCTTGGGCCAGCCGAGGGCGTTGTTGTTCAGCACCACCCACGTCACCGGCGTCTTGTACTGCACGGCGGTCGGCAGGTCCTGGGTGTACATCTGGAAGGCCGCGTCGCCCGTTACACAGACGACGTTCTTCTCGGGATGGTTGAGCTTGGCGGCGACGGCGCCGACGACGCCCAGGCCCATGCACGTCTGCTCGGCCGGCACGACGGCGGCGCTTCCCTCTTTGATCTGGTAGTAGGGGTAGTAATACGACCAGAGGTCCTGGCCGCCGTTCTCGTTGACGAGGATCGTGTTCTCGCCGAAGACCTGGTTCAGCTCCCAGACCACCCGCTTGGTGCGGATCGGCATCTGCTCTGTCTGGACCTCCTCGGCCACCTCGGCGATGTAGGTGCGCTTGGCCTCGGCGAGGGCCTGCTTGCGCTTGCTCACCAGGGCCTGGTCGACGCCCCGCCCGCGGACCTCCGCCGCGATGGCGGCCAGGGCGAGCTTGGCGTCGGCGATCAGGGCCGTCGTCGGCAGGAAGTTGCGGCCGATCTCGGAGGCGTCGACGTCGATCTGCACGAAGCGGGCGTTGGCCGGGAAGTAGGACCAGCCGCCCGAGGTGAACTCCTCGTGCCGGGAGCCGACCGAGAGAAGCAGGTCCGTCTCGGTGTAGGCCTTGTTGCTGAGGGGGTTGAAGTAGATGCCCGTCATGCCC
>JAJZQK010000055.1 GCA_021847625.1 Chloroflexota bacterium | reverse complement strand
GGGCCACGCCGCGCACCCAATCCGCCCTCCTCGAATCTATGGAAGAGCGGCAGGCGACGGTCGATGGCGAGACGAGACCCCTGCCGCGGCCGTTCCTCGTCCTGGCGACCCAAAACCCGATCGAGCAGGAGGGCACCTTCCCCCTGCCCGAGGCCCAGCTCGACCGCTTCCTGCTGCGCTTATCACTTGGCTATCCTTCGGCCGAGGGTGAGAAGGCCATCGTCCGCCGTTTCCGGGCCGAGAACCCTCTCGATCAGCTCCAACCAGTGGTGGAGTCCGCCGAGCTGCTGGCGATGCAGCGCGCCTGCCGCGAGGTGTACGTGAGCGAGGCGGTGGAGGAGTACATAATACAGGTGGTGCGGGCCACTCGCGAGCACGCGGCGGTGGAGCTGGGGGCCAGCCCCCGCGGCACGCTGGCCCTCTACCACGCGGCCCAGGCGCTGGCGGCCATCTCCGGCCGGGCCTACGTCATCCCCGACGACGTGAAGCGGCTCGTCACGCCCGTGCTGGCCCACCGCCTGATCACGAGCGTGCAGACCAGGTTGCGCGGCCGCGCGCTCGCCGAGATCCTGGCCGAGGTCCTCGCGGCGGTGCCGGTCCCCGTGGAGGACGAGGCGCTGTCGGGGACCGCTCTCCGGGGATAGCAAGGCGATGTTGGGCGAGCTGCCGCTAATCCTGACCACCATACTCTTCGTAGTCAGCCTGGCCACGCGCAACGGGCTCCTCCTGTTCGTGTCCCTGGCGGTGCTGCTGGTGGCGCTGGTCTCCCGGCTCTGGGAGCGCCGCTGCTTCACGGGGGTGGAGTACCGGCGGCACTTCAGCCAGCGGCGCGCCTTCTTCGGCGAAGAGGTCGAGCTGACCGTCGAGGTCGTCAACCGCAAGGTGCTGCCCCTGGCCTGGTTGGAGGTCGAGGACGAGGTGCCTGGCTCGCTGTCTTTTCTCTCGGGCCGGCTGTCCGCCTCCCACAAGGCGGGCCGTGGACTCTTGATAAACCTCTTCTCGCTGCGCTGGTACGAGCGTATTCGCCGCCGCTATCGCCTGCGCTGCGACGCACGCGGCTACCACACCTTCGGCCCCATCCGCCTGCGCTCCGGCGACCTCTTCGGCTTCACCACCAAGGACCTGGTGCTGGAGCAGGAGGATCACATCCTGGTCTATCCCCGCGTGGTGCCCGTCACGCAGTTGGGCCTGCCGGCGAAAGACCCCTTCGGCGACCGGCGGAGCAGGCAGCGGTTGTTCGAGGACCCGCTGTCGGTGGCAGGCATCAGGGAGTACCGCTACGGCGACAGCCTCCGGAGAGTCCACTGGAAGGCGACGGCCCGCGCCCAGCAGCTGCAAGTGAAGCTCTACGAGCCGACGACGACCTATCGGCTCGTCATCTTCCTGAACATGAATACCTTCGGTGAGGACTGGTGGTCGTTCGCTTTTGATCACAGCCTGCTGGAGTTCTCCATCACGGTCGCCGCCTCGGTGGCGTCCTGGGCGATGGAGAGCGGCTACCAAGTGGGCCTGTACGCCAACGGCAACGCCCGCAAGTCCGACTCGAAGGTCGCCATTCCCGCCAGCCGCGACCCCGAGCAACTGACGCACATCCTCGAGGCCCTGGCCGCCGTGCTGCCCTTCGCGGCGATGCCGCTCGAAGATCTGATCGCCTCGGAGAGCTGGGGCCTGCCCTACGGGTCGACGCTGGTGGTGGTGACGGCGGTCTTGAACGACGAGATCGTGGCGCGGCTCTCGGCGCTGGGGGCGGCGGGACACAGGTTGACCTTGCTGCTGATCGGCGACCACGTGCCGCCCATCACCCTGCCGGGCATCACGGTCCATAGGATTGGCGGCGAGGAGGCCTGGCGAGACCTGGCCGCGCTCGCCGTCGGCGCGGGGTAGGCGAGATGGTGAAGGTTAGCCCGCTAGGCAGAAAAGGCATCTCGAGGTCGCCCTTCCTCTGGCTGCGCACGGTCGTGCTGCCCCTGGGATTGGCCGTCGTCGACCTCTGCTGGCTCTACCCCTGGCTTCTCGTGTGGGGCTGGGCGGTCGACCACAGCGGCGGGGTGCGGCTCCTCTCGCCGTTCAGCGCGTTTGTCTTGCTGTTGGCGGGCCAGCTGGCCACCCGCTACGTCCTTGGCCGGGGCTGGACGTTGGCCCGGGTGCGTCTCCTCTTGATCGGTCTCGGCCTGCTGGTGGTCCTGCTGATTGTGCGCCTGGAGCACTATCCGGCTGCGCCTGGCGACCTCACCTGGCTCGGCGCGTTCGGCGCCGACCTCCTGGCGTTCTTCTCCGGCTCGCCCCCGGTCATTGCCGCCTGCGTCGGCCTCCTCCTCTGGTGGCGAGGCATGGCCAACGGCCGCAGCGCCGTCAACTACGAGGGGATGAATTCGGTCTTCGCGCTGGGCCTGGTGGCGAACGTGCTGTTCCTGTTGCTTACGCTCTTCATGACGCCGGTGGAGCGGGGGCTGTTGGAGGAAAGGGCAGGCGTCTTCCTCCTGTTCTACTTCCTGGCCGGCCTGCCCACGCTCGCCTTGGCGAGGCTCGATAGCGTGCGGGAGCGCAGCCGCACCCGGGAGGGGGCGTCGCAGCTGGGCAACTGGCAGTGGCTGGGCGTCCTGCTCGGGCTTGTCCTGGGGCTTATCATCTTTGCCTTGCTCGTGGGCGGGGTGCTGTCCTCGAGCGTGGTCGGCGCGGTCATCGCGCCCCTGCTGGCGGCCGCGGGTGAGGCCTTCTGGTTCGTGTCCTCTCTCGTGATCTGGGCGATAGCCATTCTATTGGCGCCCCTGATGTACCTCATCCGACTGCTGGCGCCGCCGCTCGCCCTGCCGGAGGCAACACCGGAACCGGACTTCGATCCCTCGCAGCTAGGGGATTCCCAGGCGACGGTGATGGCGCTACCGCCGGAGGTGTTGCTGGCGCTGCGGGTCGTGGCGGTGGCCGCGCTCGTCGGCGTGGCCTTGCTGCTGCTGGCGCGGACCATCTCCCGGCGGCGGGACTGGTCAATTGCGGCGGATTACCTGGAGGAGCACGACTCGGTCTGGACCTGGCGGTCGCTGCGCGATGGCCTGCTGGCCAGGCTGCGAGCGTGGCTCGCCGCCCTGCGGCGGCCCGCGAGGGGCAGCGCAGACCGTCCGCTGGCGGCGTCGGATGTCGAGCCCGCGCGGGCCACGTCGGCGCTGGGGATCAGACAGATCTACGCCCAGCTGCTGCGCCTAGGGGCGTCGCTGGGGCTGCGCCGACGCCCGTCGGAGACGCCTTACGAGCACCTGCCTGCCTTAGCGGGACGGCTGGTGCCGCCGGAGGACCTGGCCGCCATCACGGCCGCCTACGTCGAGGCCAGGTACGGTGCTCTCCCGCCGTCGGAGGCCCGGGTGCAAGAGGTGAGAGAGGCCTGGCGGCGGGTGCAGGCAAGCCCGGGCCAAGGGGCGGCGGGCGACGGGGAACAGCCCTAGCGCTTAGGCGCGCTTGTTCGGAGCAGACGGCCAGCCGGGATGTCCCCTCGCCCCCTTTGGGGGGAGAGGGTAAGGGTGAGGGGGCCGGTCGGCCGGACGGACCCTTCCGGAAGGTTAGGGTGAGGGTCGCCCTTGAGCGTTCGCCAGACGTTTACGAGCGCTCTGCGGGTGGGGGAGTGGACGCCCGCATGCCGTACTGCTAGAATAGCGATAGAAGCTGCATAGGAGGTGAGCCTTGGACTACGCAGATCTGGCGGCACTGGTGAAAGAGCGTCGCTCCGTCCGTCGCTACGAGGACCGGGACGTGCCCGACGAGATGATAATGCGCGCCCTCGAGCTTGCCGTCTGGGCGCCGAACGGCGGCAATCACCAATCATGGGCCTTCTACGTGGTGAAGGACCGCCACCTCATCACCCAAATGGCCGACGCCGTGCGGGCGCGGACGGAGTTGATTGCCTCTTGGCCGGAAGCGGAAGGCTTCGGCGACGTCGTGGAGCGCTGGCGCAGTACCTCTGACTTCTTCCGGGCGGCGCCGGTCTGCATCGCCGTGATGATGGGCAAGTATGCAAGCATCGCCGACCGCATCCTCGGGTCCCGCGGGACTGGCGACGCCGCGGCGCGCGAGATGATCGAAGCGCGCGAAACCGGCAGCTCGCGCCTGCAGAGTGTGGCCGCGGCCATCAATACCTTGCTGCTCGCCCTACAGCAAGAGGGACTCGGCACCTGCTGGATGGCGGGACCGCAGCAGGCCAAGCGGGAGATAGAGGAGCTATTGGCGGTGCCTGGCGACCTCGATTTCGTCGCCCTGGTGCCCGTTGGCTTCCCGGCGGAGACCCCCACGGCCCGTCCGCGCCGTCCGATGGATGAGGTGGTGCGCTTCTTGCGTTAGAGCCCCGGCTGGGATGAAGGGTGGGTGCTCATTGAAATGCAAAGGTCGAAATGGTAGAATACTGACCATCTAGCAGTGGGGCCAGGAGTGATGGGGCCTTGGACTCTTCAGTATTGGTTCTTAACCAGAACTACGAACCGTTAAACATTTGCAACACCCGCCGGGCCTTTGTGTTGGTGACAAGGGGGAAAGCGGAGATTCTCGAACACGGGGCGAGGGCGTTACGTACGCCCTCGCAGTCGTTTAGGATACCTTCGGTCATCCGCATGATCTACTTCATCAAGCGGCCGCGGCCGAAGGTGAGGCTGAGCCGGCGCGAAATCTTCATGCGCGATAACTACACCTGCCAGTACTGCGGCACGCGGACGAAGGACCTCACGATCGATCACGTGCTGCCTCGCCATCGCGGCGGCAAGCACACGTGGGAGAATCTGGTGAGCGCCTGCCGGGCGTGTAACCATCACAAGGGCAGCAAGCGGCCGGAAGAGGCCCATATGAATCTCTTGCGGCCGCCCTTCGAGCCGAAGGCGTCGGGCTACTACGTCCTCTACCGCCACTTGCATCAATACGAGGAGTGGCGCAAGTTCATCCCCGAGTGGGAGCTGGACAAGGTGGTTACCGAGGTTTCCTAGGCGCCGTCCCATCCCAGGCGAGTAGCCCGGGGCGTCGTCTGATCTTCGCCTTCGGGCACCATGCCAAGCAGAGCGAACCGGGGGTAGCGACCGGACCTAATAGCGCGGATAGGAGCCGAAGATCTTCAGAAGCGAGGTCTTCGGCTTCATCGCGTCTAAGGCCTCGATTACCAAAGGGTCGGTGCGGTGGCCCTCGATGTCCACGAGGAAGATATACGTGCCTAGGCCCTCCTTGGTGGGGCGCGATTCGATCTTCGACATGCTGATGCCCCGCTTGCCGAACTCCTGGAGGGCCGCGCAGAGCGTCCCGGGCTCGCGGTCGCCCGGCACGGTGAAGCAGAGGGAGGTCTTATCGCGACCCGTGGGAGGGGCGTCCTCCGGGGCGAGCACCACGAAGCGGGTAAGGTTGGACTGTTGGTCCTGGATGTTCTCGGCCAGCACCTCGGCGCCGTGTAGCAAACCGGCACGCTTGGTGGCGATGGCCACCGCCGGGGCGGAATAGGCCATCATCTCGGCGACGGCCTTGGCCGTGCTTAGCGCCGCCACTACCTCGACCTTCGGCAGACAGCGGTCGATGAACCGCCGACACTGGCCGATGGCCTGCGGGTGGGAGAAGAGCACCTGGGCCTCCTCGGCCTTGGTGCCCGGTTTGGCCAAGAGGTAGTGGAAGATGGGCACCACCAGCTCGTGCTTGATGCGCAGGGCGGACTCGTGCACTAGGATGTCGAGGGTGGAGAGGACCGGCCCCTCCAGCGAGTTCTCGATCGGCACGATGCCTTCGTCGGCCATGCGGGTCTCCGTGGCCGAGATCACCGCCGGAATGCTCGCGAAGGGCAGCAATTCCGCCGGGCGATCCCCGCGGTAGATGAGGGCAGCTTCCTCGCTAAAAGTACCTTCCGGGCCCAGATAGGCCACCCGCGGCGGGCCGGCAGGGTTGGTTCCCGGCATGGCCTAGCTCGCCCCCATCAGCAGTTGCCGCAAGTACTCCTCGTTGCCCTCGCGGGTGATGGCGATTACCTCGTCGCCCAGCGTGGGCACGGTATCGCCCACGGGGATGACCGTCTCCTTGCCGCGGATGATGAGGAGCAACTTCGTCTCCGGCGGCAGAGGCAGGTCCTTCACCTTCTGGCCGACGACCGGCGAATGGTCGGTCAACTTGGCCTCGACGATCTCAAGGCCGGCGTCGCGCTGGCGCATCAGGTGGAGGAGCGGCTGCGTCGGGATGCGCTCCTCGATCTGGGCGAGGATGACGTCGGTATGGCTGACCGTGGCGTCGACGCCGAGCAGACGGAAGATGCCCTCGTTCTTCGGGTTATTGATGCGGGCGATGGCCCGCTGGACGTCGAACTTGGCCTTGGCCATTTGGCAGACGACGAGGTTGTCCTCGTCGTCGCCGGTGACGGCGATGACCACGTCGGCGCGGTTGGCGCCGGCCTGGGCGAGGACCGCCGCCTCGCAGCCGTCGCCGCGCATGACGACGCTGCCGAGTTCCTCGGCAATGTGATCGCTCTTCTGGCGGTCCTTCTCGATAATCAAGACCTCGTGGCCCTGGTTGATCAGCTCCTTCGCGAGGTAATAGCCAACTTTGCCACCACCCACTACGATCGCGTACATGGTCTGTCTTCTCTCCTAGTGCCCGCCGCTGCCCACGGCCACCGGCAGGGGCTTCTCCATCATTTCCCGAACCTTGGCCGCGCCTAGGGTGGTGGGGCAATAAGTCTCGAGGCCGAGATTGCGATAGGTTTCCTCGCGCACCGGGTCGTAGATCCGGGTAATGACCCGCGGCACGTTAAAGATGTGCTTGGCGATCTGCGCCGCCATCACATTGGTGTTGTCGCCGTTGGTCATGGCGATGAAGACATCGGCCTGCTCGATCCCGGCCCGGCGCAGGATGTCCTGGTCGATGCCGGTGCCGACGACTGCCGTACCGCCGAAATCGGGGTCGAGGCGCCGGAATTGATCGCTTACGCGGTCGACGATCGTCACTTCGTGGCCTTCGGCGTCGAGCGAATTGGCCAGATTAGCACCAACCCGTCCACAACCCAGAATTACCACGCGCATGAATCTTCCCCCTAGTCATATGTTGGCCGGCGCGGGAGGCTGGTCGTCCTCTCCCCGCGCTCGGAACCGCTAGCTACTCGCTCATCGGTCCGCGGACAAGCCAAACGCGCGCGGGAGCGCTCTTCAAGACGTAGCTAGCCGTGCCGCCGATGTCGAAGTTCCCGAGGCGGGTCTGATAGGGGATGCCCATCACGATGAGGTCGCAGTTGCGTTCGACGGCTTCGTCGACGACGGCGGGGCCAATCTCCCGCGCCTGCAGGATCTCCGTCTCGAACTCGCAGCCCGCGCTTTCGGCCGCCGCTTCCGCGCCCTCGAGGATCTTCTCCCCCTTGTCCATCTCCGTCTGGATCTCCGCGGTCAGCGGCAGGGTGCGCTTGACCTCGATCACGTAGATCACGTGAACGGGGACCTTGTTGCGCCTGGCGGCGTTGCACGCTATATAGAGAACTTCATTGTCGACTGGACTACCATTGATGTAGGCCAATACGGCGTGCAGTTTCTTCATCCCTTTGGGCCTGCCTCCTCGCCTCTGCACTGCCACGGCAGTAGTTGCAGGTTCAAGCGCCCACCACTGGCAAGCGCAGAAAATGTACCATACAGAGAATGCACCGCGAAAGCATAGCAGACCTTCGCCGGCCGTGCAACATCGGTTCTCCGGTCGACGTCAACGCATCCCCTGACCCGCTCCCACCCCGGCCATAGCCTACATTGGCTAGGTTTACCGGGGCCTAGCGCTGTTCAGCGGCAGTATACAACGACCGCTGGGCCGGTGCAAGGAAGCCAAGGCGGGGAGCGCGACCACGGGCGGCCCCGCGGGCCCGGGTCTTTACCTTGTAGGCACTATAAAAACAATCCAATGTTTGACAGCCTCTGCGACTCAATGCTAAAATGGCTATACAGGAGACAAACGACGGACGACGGCATTGTGAGGTTGGTTGTGGAGGGAAGCCCCAACGAGGCCAACCGCCCCAGCATACCTTTGGGGCCGGGCGCCACCACTTCTCCCCGTTTCGCCATGGGCGACGGCCCGGATTACGATAACGCTCTCGCCTGCATTCGCTGCGGGCTCTGCCTCTCGGTCTGCCCTACCTACGCCACGGACGGCGTCGAGGTGCAGTCGCCCCGGGGGCGGGTCGCCCTCATCCGCGCCTGGCAGGAGGGCCGCCTGGAGCTATCCGCCAACCTGCGCGCCCACATGTACCACTGCCTCGACTGCCGCGCCTGCCAGACGGTCTGCCCGACGGGGACGCGCGTGGGCTAGCTGGTCATCGCGGCGCGGACCGTCGCTGAGTCGCAGCGCCGGCCCGGTGCCGTCGAGGGCGCCGTGAAATCGTTCGCCTTGCGCTGGCTGCTCCCCCACTCCGGGCGCTTGGAGGCGTCGGTGTGGCCGCTGCGGGCCTACCAGAAGCTGGGCCTGTCGGCGCTGGTGCGCCGGAGCGGTCTCGGCGGAGCGCTGCCGACCCCGCTGGGGGTGATGGAGAACCTGCTGCCGCCGTTGCCCGGCAAGTCACTGCGGCAGACGCTGCCCAGCGTCGTCCCCGCCCGAGGCGAAAGGCGCTATCGGGTGGGCTTCTTCCTCGGCTGCATCATGACCCTCGTCTTCGCCAAGGCCAGCCGCGGCACCGTCGAGGTGTTGGCGCACAACGGCTGCGAGGTGGTGACGCCGAAGGAGCAGGTTTGCTGCGGGGCCCCGCATGCCGAGGAGGGTGAGCTCGACGCCGTGCGGGAGCTCTCGCGCCGCAATATCGAGGCGTTCGAGCAGCTCGACGTCGACTACGTCGTCGCCGATTGCGCCGCTTGCGGTGCCCAGACCAAGGAATACGTACAACTACTAAGACATGATCCTCGCTACGCCGAGCGGGCGCGGGCCTTTAGCGCCAAGGTTCGCGATATCTCGGAGTTCCTCGGGAGCATCCCCTTGCGCCGGCCGCTCGGCGCCGTGCCCCGGTGGGTGGCCTACCACCATCCCTGCCACTTGGTACACGCCCAGGGCGTGCGAGAGGCGCCGCGGGCCTTGCTGCAAAGCGTGCCCAAGCTGGAGCTAGTGGAGTTGGCGGAGGATGATTGGTGCTGCGGGAGCGCGGGGGTCTACAACATCACCCACGCCGGGCGGGCGGCGGCGATCCTCGACCGCAAGCTGGCCAACCTGGCCGCGAGCGGTGCGGAGGTGGTGGCGACGGGCAACCCGGGCTGCCTGATGCAGCTGGCCGCCGGCGTGCGCGACAAGGGGATGGCCATCGAGGTGCGCCATCCGCTGGAGTTGCTCGCACTGAGCTACGAGGGTGGCGTGGGCGAAGAGATGGCACCCCTGGTGCCAAGGAGGTAGGCGGAGAATGGATCAGCGCCTCATCGACGAGCTGCGGCGGGCGGTCGCCCCCGAACGGGTCCTCACCACGCCCGAGGACCTGACCGTCTACGCCTACGACGGCACCTGGCTCGAAAGCCGGCCCGACGTCGCCGTGGTAGCCGCCTCGGCGGCGGAGGTGGCCGCCACGCTGCGCCTTGCCAACCGCGAGGGAATCCCCGTCGTGCCGCGGGGGGCCGGCAGCGGCCTGGCAGGGGGCGCCGTGCCCGCGCGAGGGGGCATAGTCCTCAGTATGACGCTGATGAGGCGCATCGTCGAGATAGACACCGTCGACATGGTGGCGGTGGCCGAGGCGGGGGTGGTGAACGCGACCTTGCAGGCGGCCGTGGAGGCAAAGGGCTTCTTCTACCCGCCGGATCCCGCCAGCCTGCGGCAGTCGACCATCGGCGGCAACGTGGCGACGAGCGCGAGCGGGCCGCGCTGCCTCAAGTACGGCGGCACCAAGGACTACCTGCTCGCCCTGCAGGTCGTGCTGCCGGACGGGACGATCATCCGCACCGGCGGACGCATGATCAAGAGCGTCGCCGGCTACAACCTGGCCCAGCTCTTCACCGGCTCGGAGGGCACGCTCGGCGTGATCGCCGAGGCCACCGTGCGCATTATCCCGCTGCCCAAGGCCCGGGGGACGGCGATGGCCGTCTTCCCCCGCCTGGACGACGCGGGCGAGGCGGTCACCACTCTGCTAGGGGCGGGGGTGGTGCCGCTGGCGCTGGAGATGATGGACCAGACGGCCATCCGCTGCGTGGAGGAGTACCTGCAGGCGGGCCTGCCCGTCGACGCGGAGGCCATACTACTGGTAGATGTGGATGGCGACGAAACGGCGGTGGCCGAGCAGCTGGCGCTGGTGGCCGACGCGTTCGCCCAATCTGGTGCCGCGCAGGTGCAGCGGGCGGCAACGAAGGCCGAGGCCGACGTGCTGTGGGCGGCGCGGCGGGCCGTCTCGCCTTCCCTGGCCCGCCTCAAGCCGAACAAGCTGGGCGAGGACATCTCGGTGCCGCGCAGCGCCATCCCCGGGATGGTGCGCGGGGTCGCCGGCATCGCCAAACGGCACGACCTGGTGATCCCCCTCTTCGGGCACATCGGCGACGGCAACCTCCACCCCAACATCGTCTGCGACCTGCGCGACAAGGAGGAGATGGCGCGGGTGATCGCCGCGGCGCGGGAGATCTTTGCCCTGGCGCTTTCCCTCGGCGGCACCCTCTCCGGCGAGCACGGCATCGGTCTGCTCAAGAGAGAGTTCCTCGCGGGCGGCGTGGACCCGGGGGCGCTGGCGCTCATGAAGGCCATCAAGGCGACGGTCGACCCCAAGGGCATCATGAACCCGGGCAAGGTATACTGATCTTAGAGTACGTTGTCGCCGCTTTGGCCCAGGCGGCCTGACAAGCCCCCTCTCCCTTTCAGGGAGAGGGCTGGGGTGAGGGTGCCCGGCAGGGTGGCGAGCTGGCACGCCCCTCGACGGCGCTTGCCGCGGTCGGGCAATGACGGGTAAGGAGATGAGGCGAAGATGCCAGAAGAGAAGGGACCGCGAATTCAGCACGATTCCTTGGGCGAAGTGGA
>JAJZQK010000054.1 GCA_021847625.1 Chloroflexota bacterium | reverse complement strand
CTCACGACTTGACGGTGATCTTCTTTGCCTTCGCCTGCTCCGCCTTGGGCAACGTCAGCTTCAAGACGCCGTTCTCGAACTTGGCGTCTGCCTTGTCGCTCTCCACCGGCATCGGCAGGGTTATCGTGCGGCTGAAGGTGCCGTAGCGGCGCTCGTTGAAGAAGTAGTTCTCCCGCTCTATCTTCTCCTCTTGCTTGCTCTCCCCCTTGATGGTCAGGGTGTCGCCCGTGATGCTGATGTCGATGTCCTCCGGCTTCACGCCGGCGATGGAGGCCTCGACGATGACGTCCTTGTCGGTCTGATAGACGTCCACCGCCAGGGAGCCTGTGCCCCGCCAATCGCCGGGCAGGCCGAACCTCTCCTCGAACATTCGATCCATGGCGCTTCGCAGGGACATCAATTCGCTGAACGGTTCCCAACGTCGGATGCTCATAGAAACCTCCTCATAGGTTTGTGCTTACAAATATACTCCGGCGCTGTTAGAGGGGCATAAGATGGCGGTTAGAACCGTGTCAGAGCGGAAGGCGGGTGGAGCGCCGGGCGACCTCTCCGGTTGGCGGCGAGTTCTAACACGAATCTTGCACGAGTCTAACGCCTCTCTAACGGGGGCCGCCCTATACTTCACGGCAGATAGCGTCGAACGGATGCCGACGCCTGCTTGGGGCTGGGAAACAAACCTTGGGGTCGCCGCCATGGGCAAAGAGAAGAAGCCATCGCTTCCGCGCTGCGCCAACTGCTACATCGAGATCGAGTGGGGACCCACCATCATGGGCGGCGAGTACTACTGCTGCAGTGGCTGCGCACGGGGAGGCCCATGCATGTGCGACTACGGGAATCTTCCCAAAGAACCAATCGTGATCGAAGGCCCGCCAGCTAGGCGCGGCAACGCAACGACGCCAAGATATCGCAGGAGGTAGCAAGAGTTATGGCCACGAACGTGCGGCCGCTGGGGGATCGGGTGCTGGTAAGGCCCAAGGCCCGCGAAGAGACAACCAAGAGTGGCATTGTTCTGCCCGACACCGCCAAGGAGAAGCCCATGGAAGGCTCGGTCGTCGCCATCGGCACCGGACGGTTGCTGGAGTCCGGCGATCGCGTTCCCATGGAGGTGAAGGTCGGCGACTCCGTTCTCTACTCCAAGTACGCAGGCACCGAGGTCAAACTCGACGGTGAGGATCATCTCATCTTACGCGAATCCGACATTCTGGCCATCATGCCCTCGTAAGGGCAACCACGCAGCGAACGCCTAGGAGGTATATGAGAAATGCCCAAGCAACTCGTCTTCAGCGAGGAGGCTCGGCGCCACCTCAAGAAGGGTGTTGACGTAGTAGCCGAGGCCGTGAAGACGACTTTGGGCCCGAAGGGCCGCAACGTCGCTCTGGACAAGAAATTCGGCGCCCCCACCGTCTCCCACGACGGCGTCACCGTCGCCAAGGAGATCGAGCTCAAGGATCCCTACGAGAACATGGGCGCCCAACTCCTCAAGCAGGCCGCCACGAAGACCAACGACGTGGCCGGCGATGGTACAACCACTGCCACCGTGCTGGCCCAGGCCATCGTTACCGAGGGCCTGCGCAACGTGGCCGCCGGCGCCAACCCCATGCTCATCAAGCAGGGTCTCGACGTCGCCGCCGATAAGGTGGTCGAGGCCATCAAACAGATGTCGACGCCCGTGCAGGGCAAGGAGGACATCGCCCACGTGGCTTCCATCTCCGCCGCCGATGCCGAGATCGGCAACCTCATCGCCGAGGTAATGGACAAGGTGGGCAAGGACGGGGTCATTACCGTCGAGGAGTCTAGGGGTCTGCAGTTCGAGACGGAGTACGTCGAGGGCATGCAGTTCGACCGCGGCTACATCTCCCCCTACTTCGTCACCAACACCGAGCGCATGGAAGCGGAGCTGGATGACGCGCAGATCCTCATCACCGACAAGAAGATCTCCGCCATCGCCGATATCCTGCCGCTGCTGGAGAGCATGCTGCAGGGGGGCCGCAAGAACATGGTGATCATCGCCGAGGATGTCGACGGCGAAGCGCTGGCTACCCTCGTGGTCAACAAGCTGCGCGGCACGCTCAACGTGCTGGCCGTGAAGGCCCCGGGCTTCGGCGATCGCCGCAAGGCCATGCTCGAGGATATCGCCATCCTCACCGGCGGCACCGTCATCTCCGAGGAGATCGGCCGCCGTCTTGATTCGGCCAACGTGAACGACCTAGGCCAGGCCCGCCGGGTCACCTCCGACAAGGACAACACGACCATCATCGAGGGCAAGGGTTCAGCAGAGACCATCCAGAACCGCATCCGCCAGATCAAGGCCCAGATCGGGGACACCACCTCCGACTACGACCGGGAGAAGCTGCAAGAGCGCCTAGCCAAGCTGTCCGGCGGCGTGGCGGTGATCAAGGTCGGCGCGGCCACGGAAGTGGAGCTGAAGGAGAAGAAGCACCGGGTAGAGGACGCCCTCTCCGCCACCCGGGCCGCAGTTGAGGAAGGCATCGTCCCCGGCGGTGGGGTGACGCTCATCAACGTCATCAGCGCCCTCGACGACGTCAAGCTCAGCGGTGACCAGGGGACCGGCGTGGCCATCCTCCGCCGAGCCCTCGAAGAGCCGATGCGCATGATCGTCGCCAACGCCGGTCGTGACGGCTCGGTCGTCGTCGAGATGGTTCGCCGCCTCCAGCAGGAGAAGGGCAACAACAACTACGGCTACGACGTGCTGAGCAACGACTACGACGACCTGGTGGCCAAGGGCATCATCGACCCGGCCAAGGTGACGCGCTCCGCCCTGGAGAACGCCGCCAGCGTGGCGGGGATGATCCTCACCACCGAGGCCCTCATCACCGACATACCCGAGGAGAAGCCCGCGGCGCCGCCGCCAATGCCCGAGTACTAAGAGCTCGAATACTAACAGGGTCTACCCCACGTCGCGGGGGCGCCAGCGCGCGTCCCCGCGTTTCCTTGCCCAGACGCGGCCCGACGTGCCGCCATCCGAGCGTTCGTACGAGCATGCGCCAAGCCGTAGGGGCTACCGGCGACCGAAGGGAGTCCCGCAACGCGGGACGGTCGCCCTCGTGCCTGGCTGCGCCTGCGCCCTTTGGCGTAGGGTCGTCGCATGGGACCGGCCCCTGTCATCCCCGCGCAAGCGGGGATCCATCCGGCTTGGCGGCGGTCCGTCTGTCCATTCATAGGGGCGAGTCCGCCTCAGGCACAGTCGCCCAGAGGGCGACCCTCACCCTTTCCCTCTCCCTTCCAGGGAGAGGGAACCCTCGCTCTGCCGCCTGTCCGCAGGAGAGACGGCCGTGGAGAGGCACGCCTGGGCGAGAGCCCGGGCATGAATACGCCGGGCTCATAGCACAAAGCCCGCCGCGGCGGGCTGGGGACGGGGAGCCCTCCCCCGGGCGGGCTTCGTTGCATATACAGCGGGGTTCATCCCCTGGCGGCAGACCGCATGGTACGGGCCTGCCCCATTCTCAGACCTCAGAGCGATGGGCGCGAGGTGCCATCACTCATCACTTCCTCAGTCGAGGATGAGCTGGGCGCGCTTGAAGCGGGCCACCGACGCGGCCAGGAGCGCCGCGTCGATCACGATCAGTACCGCGCTCGCCCCCAGGATCAAGAGCCAGATGCTGCCCGTCCCTACGCCCATCACCGTCTGCACCAGCCGCAGCTGTACATCTTGGGGCAGGGCCTGGATGCCGAAGACGGGCACGAACAGCAGCAACATCGTGGCGATGCTCATGGTCTGGGTCGCCTGCCTCACCGTCGCCGCGCGCAGCGACACCAGCACGCCAGCGCCGGCGGCTAGGCCCGCCGTCAGCAGGCTCAGAACCACTGCCGCCACGGCTACTTCGGGCGAATAGAGCAGCAGCCCGCCACCCGCGTAGGCTACGTTCACGGTAATCAACGACAAGATCAGGCCGGCCAGGGCCATCCCCCAGCCGTAGCCCATGGCGGCAACCACCTTGCCGAAGAGAATCGCCTTGTCGGATAGGCGGCTGGCCAACAGCGTCTCCAGGGTGTGGCGCTCGCGCTCGCCGGCAAAGGCGTCGGCGATGAGGCCAATCACGAGGAAGAGCGGCACCCAGGCCCAGTAGACGAGGCCCAGCGGCGACGCCACCCAATCACGCCCCGTCTGCAGTGGCAGGAAGACGCCGAAGACGCCCACGAAAACCAACATGCTCAACAAGCCGCCGCGCCGGCCGCCCTGCGCAAAGAGGTGCTTCCATTCCTTCCAGGCCACGGTCCAGATATCGCCGATCATTTGTCTTCCTCCATCATCTGCAGGAAAGCCTCCTCCAGGCTCGCCGTCCCTTTGTGAACTTCCTCCACCTCCGCCCCGGCAGCCACGAGCAGGCTCACCAACGGCGCGATGTCGGTCTCCTCGCGCAGATCTATGACCAGGCGTCCGTTCTTGATCTCGGCCGCCGCCACCTCCGGCCGGGCCCGCAGGCGGGCGAGGATGTCCTCGCCGAAGCCACGGCCGACGACCTCGGCCCGCGCCGTGCCCGTGCGCGCCCGCAGTTCGTCCGGATGGCCTACCGCGAGCAGCCGCCCTTCCCGGATGACGCCGACCCGGCCGCACAGCTTCTCGGCCTCGCTGAGGTTGTGCGTGGTGAGGAAGACCGTCGTCCCCTCCCGGGCGACCAGATTCTCGAGGTCGTCGCGCAGGGCGGCGGCCGCCACCGGGTCGAGTCCCGCCGTCGGCTCGTCAAGGAAGACGAGCGAGGGGCGGTGCAGTAGCACCCGCACCACCGCCAGCTTCTGCTTCATGCCCCGGCTCCAGGTGCCGACCTGGTCGCGGCGGCGCTCCCAGAGGCCCAGGTGGTTGAACAACTCCTTGATGCGGGCCCTCCGTTCGGCAGAGGGCATGTGCCAGACCCGCCCGTAGAACTCCAGATTATCCTCGGCGCTGAGGCGCTCGTACAGGCCGGGGTGCTCGAGGAGTGCCCCCGTGCGCTCGCGAATCGCGTCCGCCTGCTTGCGGGTATCGAACCCTAACACCTCCGCTTGGCCCTGCGTCGGCTCCAGCAGCCCGAGCAGCAGGCGAATCATCGTCGTCTTGCCAGAGCCGTTGGGCCCCAGAAAGCCGAAGACTATACCCGAGGGCACCTCCATAGAGATGTTGTCCACTGCCCGGTTCGCGCCGAACAGGCGCGTGAGGGTGTTCGTTCTGATGGCTATCTCGGCCATTCCTGTGCTCCTGTCCTCCACATATCGTTACATCGGCAAATGGTTCCGACCCAATCGCCATCGGCTGCTCGTCGCCAATCGCAAGGGGCTACTGCACCGTTGCCCGCACCCTTGCCATCCCCGCAAAAGCAGGGGTTGACCTGCTACGTGTAGGACCGAACCCGCTGGGGCGGGTTCGCCCGGGTGGACAGAGCCGTCCACCCCTACGTTGGATGGGCCGCCTTTCCGTAGGGATGACAAGACCGGCTCATCACTCATCACTCATCACTCCCACGTCTAGGCGGTAGCCGACGTCGCGGCCGACTGGCCTTGCGGAAGCAACAAGGCCCTACTACGGCGCCGGGAACGCCTATTCCGGCATACTCTCCACCGCGCGCTTCAGACGCTCGCGGTAGTCCCGAAAGGCGGTCCGCCCGTCCTCCGTCAGGTGGCAAATCGTCTGCGGCACCTTCCCCCGGAAGGTCTTCTCGATCGCCACGTAGCCGGCCTCCTCCAGCCTGGACAGGTGGGCCGACAGATTTCCCTTGGTCAGCCCCGTCTCGTGCAGCAAGAAGAGGAAATCGGCGTGCTCGAGCGGGAAGAGGAGGGCCATGATGATCAGCCGCGAGGGCTCGTGGACGATGCGGTCGACGTGCGCGAGGTCGCGGTAGCCCTCGCCCAGCTCCGAGCCCCGGCTGGCGGTCGCCTTTCGCTTGCCGTCGGCGCTCATGGGCCCAGGTCCTCCGCCTCTTCCCCGTCCGGTGGGCGCGTCCGCCGCAGCGCCCGCTCGATCTCCCGCCGCTGCTCCATTGCTACCATCTTCTCGCCACCCACAAACCGGTTTCCCTTACAGACTTGTCTGCGTGCATTGTACCGCCCGCGCCTAGCGCTGTCAAGAGGATTGGGTAGGCAAATCAACCTGTCCACCGCCGGCCAGTGGCCCGCCGTTTGCAGATCAATCGCTCTCGTTGGTAGCATTGAATTATCCGAGTATCGACCGGATGAGAACCTGATCGCGCAACTAAGGTCCCGAGGAGACAAGATGACCCTCAGGAAGGCAACCTATACGCTGGCCATTCTGATCGCATTGGCATCGCTCGTCACCGGCTGCCCCAGCGAGGCGCTGCCAATCTTCACGCAAACCCCGACGCCCACACCTACGCCCACGCCCATGCCCATGCCGACGAGCACTCCCACACCCACGGCGACGCCCGAGGCGACGGCAACCCCGACGGCGACGGCCACCGCCACCGCAACACCAGGTGGCCCGACGCCGACCCCCGTCCAGGTCGAGGGCATCTCCTACACCATGATCACCGCCATGCCCAACGCCCCCGACCAGACCGCGCAGGCCTACGAAACGCAGTCGCAGACGCGCATAGAGACGCTGGCCGAAGGGCAGAAACTCGACTGGCTCGTCGACGGGGAGCAGGACGTGGCCTATATGTACCTGCCGGACCAGAAGTTGGCCCTGCGGATGTCGCTCGCGCAGGCACAGCAGCGCCGAGGGCCGGGCTACACGGCCTCCGAGCTAAGCGAGGCGGTCAAGAAAGGGACGCAGGTCGGCACGGAGAAGGTCAACGGCAAGGAAGCCATCGTCTACGAGACGAAGGACGAGGATAGCACCCTCAAGATATGGGTCGCGAAGGAGAACAACTTCCCACTGCGCGCCGAGGGGAACGGTCCCGATGGGTCGGTGACCGTGCAGTTCAAGGACGTCAAGTCCGGCGGCATCCCCGCCGACCTCTTTGTCCTGCCGCCGGACGTCAACGTCGTAAGCCTCGGCGGCACCTAGCCCCTTCGGGGCGAGGGAAAGGGTGAGGGAGGCCGGCCAGTGGCCGGCCCGGGTGTCAGGCCACAAGGGCCTGGCCCACGTGTCCGCAGTAAGCAGGGGCTTATCCCCGGCCGCCCGCCCGCCGCTGAAGCAGCGGGCTAATCCAACAAAGCCCCTTTCGAGGGGGCTGAGAACGAGGCGAGCGAATGCCGGCAAGGTCATAGATAGGCAAGCAACCGACCTTTCCCCAGTCCGCTTTAGCGGGCTTTGTTAACATAGCGCGGCCGCTTCAGCGCCGCGCGGGCCCTGCCTATAGGTAGACGACGCTGTCCGCCGTTAGCAGCACCTCCACGATGCCATGCATATCCCCTATGCGCCCAACGGCCAAGCGGTCGCGTATCTCGAAGTAGTTCACGCACGTCCCGCAGAGGATGATGTCGGCCCCCTTCTGGGCCAGCGCTTCCAGCATGGGGACCGCCGCCGACCCCTGCTCGGCGAGCTTCACCCCTTCGTTGTAGCATACCACCACCCGCGGCACCTCGTCACGAAAGGCGATGGTGCGCAGGAAGTTGACGGCGAGCGTGCTGCCTAGCATATCGTTACCCCGCCCCAGCGTCT
The DNA here is from genome assembly GCA_021847625.1 of Chloroflexota bacterium. The sequence goes on along the minus strand of JAJZQK010000054.1, from coordinate 3,485 downwards.
GTGCCGTCAGCGCCAACACCTGCCGAGGCCGCTTCTTCTCGTTTTCTGCCATGGAGACCTCCCGAGCCAAATCCTTCGCTCCCCTTATCTTACCAGACGCCTGTCGGGTCGGCTATTCGGCCCCGGGCGGCCACCAGGCGCATCTGGCCAGGTGGCCAGGATGCATCCCCGCCCCCTGCCTAGCCAATAATCCCCCCTCCTGGCTGATGTGGACGCTTTGTATAAGTAGTGAAATTACATCAGTAAGGCGAGGCCAAGGGGCCCCGCGCAAGAGAGAAGTCACAAGTAGGGGACCTACGAAGGAGGGGTCGAAATGCTAGAGAACCACAGCACCCCAAACAGACTCTATCGCAGTCGGAGCAATCGCGTCCTCGCCGGCGTGGCCGGCGGCATCGGCGAGTACCTGAACATCGACCCAGTGCTCGTCAGGCTGGGGTTCGTCCTCCTCGCCCTGACGCCCGCCGCGGGCCCGCTCATCTACATCGTCCTGGCGATCATCATGCCGACCCGCCCGGAGGGCGAGTCGGAGCCCTCGATCAGCCGCCCGATGGATGCAACCCGCGACCGCCAGTTGATCGGCCTCGTCCTGGCCGGCATCGGCGTGATCCTGCTAATCGGCAATCTGGGTCTGTTCGCCTTCCTGCCGTGGGCGATCTTCAGCTGGCACAACATGTGGCCCTTGATCATCATCGGTATCGGCGTCGTCCTGTTGACCCGCACCCAGACTCATCGGCTTGATTAATTGGAAACGGAAGTGAAAGAAACAGCGGCTACTACCAGTCGCCCGACTACGGCACGACGACGAACCGCGTCGACCTGGAAATCAAGGCCGGCGTCAGCGGGGTGACGGTCCGCTAGGCCCGTCCTCCCATCGCCGGTTAGCAATAGGCTCCTTGGGCATTGCCCAAGGGGCCAAGTTCATTCACCATCAACCTCGCGCCAGGCGAGCCTTCCGTAAGCCTCCGGGGTAAGCGCATAGACCACCGCCTCGGGCTCGTCGCCCTCGCCCCCGGCGGGCGGGGATTCCTTCTGCTCGTAGCCGACGGCCTCGGCTACCCGCCGGCTGGGCGCGTTGCGGGGATCGACGTGGATCTCCACCCGGCTCGCCCCCAGGACGTCGAACGCGAGCTGCGTCAGCAGGCGCACGGTCTCGCGGGCGAAGCCGTGCCCCGTCGCCGTGCGCCGGAGCCAGTAGCCGATCTCGAAGGCCCGCTCGTCCCAATCGATCCGGTGCAGGCCCGTACCGCCCAGGAAGCGCCCGCTGACTCGCTCGAAGATGCCGGCCGGCAGGTCGTCGCGCAGGTCCCAGACGGCCCGCGCCCGCAGCACGTACTCACGTACGTCGGCGAGGGAATGGTACTTCTCGACCCACGACAGCCAGGGCGCCAGGTGGGCGCGCGATTCTTGGATGGCCTCCCACATCGCCAGGGCGTCGTCCGTCCGGAGAGGACGGATTACCACCCGCGGGCCCACGATTTCCTCCGGCACCTCGACCTGGGGATGCGCTCCTTCCGCCACGGGCTCAGCCTCGCATAGGCGTTTGCTTAACACGCTTGCGCAGCACCTCGGCGGCAAAGGGCTTACCGTGCCCGGGGAATATCCGCCGCGCGCCCGCGTCGAGCAGCCTCGCCCAACTGGCATACAGGGCCTCCGCGCTGTCGGCAAACGGGGGAAAGATCGGGCCCCGTCCCAGCGGGAAAGCGTTCATACACAGGTCGCCGACGAAGGCGTCGCCGTTGTCGAGAAGCACCGATAGCGAACCGGCGCTGTGGCCGGGGGTGTGCAGAACCGTGCCATCCAGCCCGAGGACCCGCAGCGGCGTGTCGCCCGCCACCACAAGGTCGGGGCGGCAGGGTTGGAAGCCAAGCCTGCCGACCGCCACCAGCGAGCCGACCGCCCTGATGACCTTGCCGTAGAAAGTCGCCCCCGCGGCAGGGGAGGCCTTGCCATGTCTTAGCAGGTCCGCCTCCGCCTCGTGCACCAGCACGCGAGCGCAACTCCGCTCGACGATGGCCCGCAGGCCGCCCACGTGGTCGTAGTGGACGTGCGTGACGACGACGAGGAATACCTCACGCGGGGAGACGCCATGACGCTCCAGCAGATCGAACAGCTTGCCCTGCTGGCCCGCGTTCCCCGCGTCGATCAGGACGTACCCTTTCTGAGCAGGGAGCAGGTAAGCGTTGGCCGTGCCCAGCCTGATGCCGACGGGTTTCTCTATCGCCAAACGGACACCTCCAGGCGCCGAATGTCACGCACCCTCTGTTCTCCAGCATACCGCCGGAGCCCGATTTTGACAACCCGCGCTCGCGGACTGACGACCAATCGACCGGCCTACCCCTATGGCAAACCGGGCCCCGTTACGTTATTATTACGCCTGAGCCTCGTCCGTCGATGGTCCGAGGATCGTGTTTACGGGTGATGTATGGATAAATTCTACCTGACTACGGCAATCATTTACGTTAACGCCCTACCGCACGTCGGCCACGCGCTGGAGATGATCGCCACCGACGCCCTGGCGCGCTACAAGCGGCTGACCGGCTACGACGTGTTCTTCCTGACGGGCACCGACGAGAACAGCCTCAACGCCGAGCGCCGGGCACGCGAGCTGGGGATCCCTCCCCAGGCCTACGTCGACCAGATGGCGGCGACGATCCAGAGCGTCTGGCAGAAGCTCAACATCTCCAACGACGATTTCGTGCGCACCACCGAAGAGCGCCACCGCCAGACGTGCCAGAACTTCTTCGAGAAGGTGCGCCAGAACGGCGATATCTACAAAAGCACCTACGAGGGGTGGTACTGCGTCTCGTGCGAGGCCTTCCGGGCCGAAGACGAGCTGGTGGACGGCTGCTGCCCGATCCACACCGGCCAGAAGGCAGAGTGGATCAGCGAGCAGAACTACTTCTTCCGCCTCTCGGCCTACCAGGACCGCCTGCTGAAGCACATCGAGGAGCACCCCGAGTTCATCGAGCCGGAGATTCGCCGCAACGAGATCGTGAACTTCATCAAGAGCGGCCTACAGGACTTCTCCGTCTCCCGGGCCTCGATGCGCTGGGGCATCCCGGTGCCCGGCGACCCGCAGCAGGTGATCTACGTCTGGTTCGACGCCCTGCTCAACTACCTGACGGGCGTGGGCTATGCCGATAACCCGGAGATGTTCGCCCACTACTGGCCGGCCAACCTGCACGTGGTCGGCAAGGATATCACCCGCTTCCACGCCATCTACTGGCCGGCGATGCTCATGGCGGGCGGGGTGCCGTTGCCCAAGCAGGTCTTCGGCCACGGCTTCGTCTATCAGAAAGGCGAGCGCATGAGCAAGTCGCGCGGCAACGTCGTCGACCCGGCCGGCATCGCCGACGAGTTCGGGGCCGACCCCCTACGCTACTACCTCTTGCGCGAGGTGCCCTTCGACCGTGACGGCGACTTCGCCTGGCCCACCTTCGTCCAGCGCTACAACGCCGACCTGGGCAACGACCTGGGCAACCTGC
>JAJZQK010000053.1 GCA_021847625.1 Chloroflexota bacterium | reverse complement strand
CGCACCATCTACGTCTACCTCAACGTCAAGGGGCGCGACCCGCACGGCATCGTCGAGCCTGAGGACTACGAGGCGGTGCGCGAGGAAGTCATCGAGGCGTTGAAGTCCGCCAAGCACCCCAAGTCGGGCAAGAACCCGTACAGCATGGTCTGGAAGAAGCACGAGGCCGAGCTCATCGGGCTCTACGGCGACCGGGTCGGCGATATCGTCTACGCTATCCGACCGGAGGCGGACCTGGAGCACGGCCACGAGCTGCCGACCTCCCGCGTCAAGGACGTCGACATGCGGGTGATCTTCTTCCTCAAGGGCCCGAACGTGAAGGAAGGGGTGCGCCTGGAGCGCATGGCCTACCAGACCCAGGTCACTCCGACCATCTGCTACCTGCTGGGCATCCCGATGCCCCACCAGGCCGAGGGCGCGGTGCTCTACGAGGCGCTGGTCGATCCCGACTTGCACCTCACCATGCGCAAGAAGGCCGAGAAGGAGCGCGACCGCTGGCGGGCCCTCTACAGGGGCATCGCCGTGGAGTACGATCTGAACCCCCGGCCGGAGCTCGGCGACCTGTAAGCCCCGCCATCGCGGGGTGTCGACCGGGGAGGAAGCCCGTTTGGGGCTTCCTCCCCTCGCTCGCGCCACGCGCCGACCTACCGTCTCCATCCCACCGGCGGCGGTAGCACTGCCAGGAGGCAACCGTGGCAAGGATGACCGGCTCCGTCCGCCTGGACGGTCCCGCCATTTGGCGGGCCCGCTCGGGCAGCGGGCATACGCTGATCATCGACGGACCCGCCGATCACGGCGGGCAAAACGCCGGCTTCCGGGCGATGGAACTCATGCTGCTCAGCCTGGGCGGCTGCCTGGGCGGGGCAATGCTCCACATCCTGAAGCGCATGCACCAGGACATCGCCGGCTACGAGATCAACCTGGACGGCGTGCGCGCGGACGAGCCGCCTACCGCCTATACCGAGATCGTCCTGGAACACACCATAACCGGTCGCGGCATCGACGAGGCGGCCGTCAAACGTGCCCTGGCCCTCGTGGAAGACAAGTACTGCGCCGCGCATTACACCATCTCCCGCACGGCCAAGCTGGTGCACAAGATACGGATCGTGGAGGTGGAAACGGCCTCCTAGACCGTAGCGTGGGGGCTTGTCCCCCGCGGTTCTAGTGGCGGTTTTCTGAGGAGGGATCGGAAGGGCTGAATCCCTTACTACAAACGCGGGCTCTACGTCGTTCGTAGTGCGGACTTGAGTCCGCTCCCCGTTCCGGCGGCATTCCCGATGAGACCGCGGGGGACGAGCCTCCGCGCTACCCCAAAGACACTCCCTCTGGAGAGGGTACTCGCACTCTGTATTTGGAGCTGCACAATGGCAGAAGCGAAAGAAGCGAAGAAGGTCATCGTTCTGGGCATCGACGGCGGTCACCCCGAACTGATCAAGCGTTTCGTCGGCGAGGGCAAGCTGCCCAACTTCGACAAGATGATGAAGAAGGGCGTCTTCAAGGAGATCATCGAGCCGCTGCCCACCATCACCCCGCCCAACTGGACGACCATCACCACGGGCGCCTGGCCGGGCACCCACGGCATCACCGACTTCTACCTGCCCAACGAGCCGGAAGAATCGCTGGACAAGACCCACCTGGGCATCGACACCCGCAAGTGCCGGGCTGAGTACATCTGGCAGGCGGCTGAGCGTGCCGGCAAGAAGCCCATCCTCATCAAGTGGGAGGTCTCCTGGCCGCCCTGCCACAACGGCCTCCAGATCGAAGGCTGCGGCCCGGGCGTCGTCAACTACTTCGAGTTGGGACCCGTGCGCCTGCACACCACCGAAGAGCTACCCCTGACCGACCTGTTGCGTCTCAAACCCGCCGAGGGCTGGCAGAACCTTGACCCGAAGTGGGAGGCTCTGGAAGGCCGAGTCGTGCTCTCGCTCTACGGCGGCAACGAACACACCTACCAGCTGCTCGTCGCGAAATCCAAGGGCTCGGGCTACGATACGGTGCTGGTCTGTAAGGAGAAAGACGCCGCCCAACCCGTGGCCAGCATGCGCTCGGGACAGTGGTCGGAGTGGGTAACCGACACCTTCGACATGACGGTGGACCAGGAGAAGATGGCTCAGCGGGTCGCGGACCGTGCCAAGCTGCGCGCCAGCGATCGCCGCGGCAAAGAGGACATTCAGGTGCGCGCCACCCTGGAACAGCGCACCCGAGAAGGTCTGATGCCCCAGGGCAACACCAAGGGCACGTTCCGCTTCAAGCTGATGAACCTCAACCGCGACGGCGGCGAGATGGAGCTCTTCTCCACCCAGCTGTGGCCCGTCTCCGGTTACACCCAGCCCTTGGAGCTGGGCGAGGAACTGTACGAGAACGTCGGCCCCTTCTTCACCAACCCGGCCCGCGACGCCTTGCACTACGAGTGGATCGACGAGCGCACCTACTACGAGCTGCAGGACTACCAGCACCAGTGGCTGGCCAAGGCAGCCAGGTACTTGACCTCGACTAAACCCTGGGACCTACTGTACGTGGAGACGCACTGCGGCGACTACATCAACCACTTCTACATGCAGCAGTTCGACCCCGACATCGCCAGCGAGGCCCAGATTCGCAACGCCACGTCCTGGTATACCCGCCACTACCAGTCGATCGACAGGATGCTGGGTGAACTGATGAGCCTGGCCGACGAGGACACGCTCGTCGCCGTCGTCTCCGACCACTCCGCCACCCCCTCACCCTGGGGCGTGATCGATCCTAACAAGGCGCTGGAAGAGGCGGGACTGCTCGTCTATAAGAACGTGGACGGCAAGCGTGTCGTCGATTGGTCGCAAACCAAGGGCTTCGTCCAGCGCACGATTCACGCTTACGTGAACCTGAAGGGTCGCGACATCGATGGCATCGTCGATCCAGCGGACTACGACAAGGTCCAGGAAGAGATCGTCGAGGCCATGAAGTCCTACAGGCACCCGAAGAGCGGCAAGCACGCCTTCCAGATAGTGCTGAAGAAGCACGAGGCGGAGCTGATCGGCCACTATGGCGACCGGGTCGGCGACGTCATCTTCGCCGTGCGGCCGGAAGCCGACGGCGAGCACGGCCGGGAGTTGCCGACTTCGCGAGTGAAGGACATCTCAATTCGTTCGATCTTCTTCCTGGCCGGACCGAACGTGAAAGAGGGCCTGCACCTCAAGGGTATGGCCTATCTGACCTCGGTGGCGCCGACCATCGCTTACCTGATCGGCATCCCGATGCCCCACCAGGCCGAGGGCGCGATCCTCTACGAGGCGCTGGTCGACCCCGACCTGCGGCTCAACCTCCAGCGCAAGGCCGAAGCGGAAGCCACCAAATGGCAGGAGCTATACCAGAAGGTGGCGGCCGAGAAGGGGCTAGATCCGAACCCGGCCGTAGAGGCGTAGACGACGACAGGCCCCTCGCCTCGAACGGTGAGGGGCCATCGACTGCCTTGGCGGCGTTCAGGGGGACTCCCTGAACGCCGCCAAGGCAATCCCATCCCCGCGACCAGCCTTCTCGCTTTCTGACTCTCCCTCCAGCGTGGACGCCGCCGCTGGAATCCAGACGCGACAGCGAGGTTGCCAAGACTCCGCTGCCCACCTTGCAGGTGGAGCGCTTTCCCTGGGAGAATACCCGCAAGAGCGAGGACTTAGGAGGGCGGTGTGTACCTCGAGCGTTACCGCAACCCACGCGTGCTGGGCGAATGGGTCTGGCAGGAGATGATGTCCGAAGGTCCGATGCCAGAGGGTAGCGAGCTCTGGAACGATGCCTACTCGGTGGCACGAGAGACTATGGCGAGGGCGCGCCAGAACATCGAGGCAATTGTCGACCAACTCAGCCGTATCCAATACCGTTTCGCCGGTTTCGGCTCAGGTCTGGCCAACGAAGCGTGGCTCCCGCCCACGCCGGACACGCCCAAGCAGGTCGCCCGCCTAGCGGCCGAAGCGGGTCCGCTGCCGTTGTCGCTGCGCGCCTGGTGGGAGGTCGTGGGGGGTGTCTCCCTGCAAGGCTCGTTCGACCAGGCAGGACGCGAGCAAGTCCTGACTGACCCGTTGGTGGTGTATCCCGTCGATTGGGTGCTGGAACAGATGGAGGAGCAGAGAGAAGACAGCGAACTGAGCGAGGAAGAGCGCCTGACTGTCGCCCTCGCTCCGGACTTGTATCACAAAGGCGACGTCAGCGGCGGGGCACCTTACGAGGTGCGCCTGCCGGATGGGCGCGTCGACACCCCGCTGCGCAACGTGCGGATTCTCCTGTCGCGGCCGGACAGAGGCACGGGCCGCTTCCGCGAGGTAGAGACGACCGAAACGTTCGTCGAGTATCTGCGCCGCAGCTTGGAGTGGGCAGGCTTCCCTGGATCGCCTTCATGGGCTTGGACCCACAGGTTGAACGGAACCTCCAGCCCCTGTCTGGGCAGATGAACCCAATCTAGCTCGCCCCGCGGAGCGAGCCACGTTGCCGGGCCGGATCTAGAGTCGAGGGATGGGGTTTGTCGTCGGCACTTGGGCAAGCTTGGCCTCAAACACGAGAAGCCCCGCCGGTTCGCCAATTGAGACCGGCGGGGCTTCTCGTGTCTACATCCTAACCGCTGGAAAAGCGATAGGAATCTGGACGCTAGGCTAGACTTCCTGAATGGTGATGGCCTGCTGCGGGCAGACGGCCACGCAGCTCTCGCAACCCAGGCATTCGGCCATGTCGCCGGTAACCTGCGACTTGCCGTCGACCACGCTGAGGATCGCGACCGGGCAGACTTCCACGCACTCGCCCGCGCCGTCGCAAGCATCCAGGTTGATATTGACGATGTACATCCTTGCCGCGCTCCCTCTCTATGTTCAACTTGTTCAGCGGTTGGCACACCCAAAACGCCGGCCAGATGATAGCACCGTGCCCGGAAGAATGCAAGACGTAGATACTTTGCTTGACCTGACTAGTCACTTCTGCTACAGTACGCCGGACGGTAACTAAGGTGTAAACGCTCCTTCTGGACTAGGCCGGAGGCGAGTCCTTGACTAGTGATTCAGAGCCGCTGACGACCAGCGCGCCTAGAGATAGGACTACCCTCCGAGCGTACCTACCCGCCGCCGTCCTCGCACTGGTCATCCTCTTGGTCTACGCCCTCCTAGAACTGCTGCAGGCGCGCACCATCGCCTGGGAGCGCTTCCTCATCTTCGCCGCCAGCGTGGCCTGCCTTTGCACTGGCGGCGTCTGGTGGCTGAATCGCTCGCTGCGGGCAAGCGCGCGCAGGTTGGCGCAGTCCTCTAGCCGTTTGGCGGTCGGCAATCTGTCGCAGCCCGTCGCCGCCGAGCCCGCCGGGCCACTGGCGCCGGTGGCGCTCTCGCTGGAGACGCTCCGGAGCAATTTGGCGGCCCGTGAGGCAGAGGTGCCCGGCTGGCGCAGCGAGTTGGAACGGCAGGTCCAGGAGCGCACGGCGGCCTTGGAAGAGGCACGCAACGGGTTGGAGCGCTCGCGCGACTTCCTCGCCGTCCTTTTCGACAGCCTCGAGGACGAGGTGGCCATCATCGACCGGGACTACCGGGTGGTCGGCGTCAACCGCGCCCGCCAGCGGCGCCGCGGGCATGCGAAATCGCTGATCGGCGAGACCTGCTACGCGGCCTTCTATAACCTGGACGAACCTTGTGACCAAGGGCGCGGTCGTTGTCCCGCCAAGTCAGTGTGGCGCACGGGGCAGCCGGCGCGCGTCACCCACGCCCACGTCAACGAGTCGGGCGTGGTTTCATACCTGGACGTGGTGGCCTCGCCAATCCGGGATGGGGATGGCCACGTGATCAACGTCCTGGAGGTAGCCCGGGACGTCACCGACAGCAAGCAGCTGGAGGAACAGGTCATCCGCACGAGCGAGGAGATGGCCACGCTGGTCTCGCTCTCGTCGGCCATCGCCTGTTCGATGGACCTGCAGGCCATCCTCGGCTTGGCCATAGACCACCTGCTGATTCTCACCGACAGCGCCGGTGGCGGTGCGTTGGTCTACCCGCGGGACGGCGAGCCCCAGCCCACCGTAGTGACGCGCGGCGTGGACCCGCGCGAGGTGGAGAGGCTGGTCGGCAAAGGTCCGCTGCCCGAGCGCACAATGCAGGTACGCCGGCTCGACAGTAGCGGGGCTGAACTGCTCAGCGTGCCAATCGCCGCGGGAGACAAGCTGGTGGGCGAGATGTTCATGCAGGGAGCGTCCCGCCACTGGTACACCAGCACTGGTCAGCAGCTGCTCGTTTCCATTGGCAGCCAGCTGGCCGTCGCCGTGGACAACGCCCGCCTCTACGAGACCCTGCAGCGCAAGGAAGAGGCACTGAGCGCCTTCCTGCGCAAGTACATCGAGGCTCAAGAAGAGGAGCGCAAGCGCGTCGCCCGCGACCTGCACGACGAGACGGCCCAGTCGCTCACGGCCCTGGCCATAGCCATCGAGACGGCGGCGCAACGGCCGGCCATAACCGCCGAGGAGGTACGCAGCCAACTCGTGCCGGCCCGGGTCTTGGTGGAGCGGACGTCGCACGAGCTGGCCCGCATTATCCGGGACCTGCGCCCCAGTCTTCTTGACGATCTGGGGCTGCTGCCCGCGCTGGGTTGGTACGCCGATAACCGGCTCAAGCCGGCAGGCATTCGCGTGACGATTGAGACGGTAGGCCACGAGCGGCGGCTCGCGCCCGCTCTGGAGACGACGCTATTCCGCATAGCCCAGGAGGCGATGTCCAATATCGTCCGCCACGCGCAAGCCGAGAATGCCAGCCTGCAGGTGGAGTTCACCGCGGAACACGTGGCTCTGGACGTGGAGGACGACGGCTGCGGCTTCGACGTGGAGGCAGCGCTCAGCCGCGGTAAGGATGGCAAGGCCGAGGCGCCGTTCGGCCTGATTGGCATGCACGAACGCGTAGAGATGTTGGGCGGAATGTTGGCGATCGAGTCGCGGCCCGGCCAGGGCACCAGCGTGCGGGTCGAGGTGCCCGCCCAGGCGCTGTAGGGCCTAGAAGGACGGAATGTATGGCAGAGCCGATTAGGGTGCTTCTGGTGGACGATCACGCCATCGTGCGCGAGGGACTGCGGGCTATCCTGTCCCTCAGCCCCGAAGTCGAGGTCGTGGGAGAGGCCGGGGACGGTCGCGAAGCGCTGGACAAGGTGAAGGAGAGCGCCCCGGACTTGGTGATCATGGACGTGACGATGCCGGGCATGGACGGCCTGGAGGCCACCAAACGGGTGACCCGCGACTTTCCGGGGGTGAAGGTGCTGGTGCTCAGCCAGCACGACAGCGACCGCTACGTGCTGCCCATCTTGCAGGCCGGCGCCTCCGGCTACGTCCTCAAACGAGCAATCGGCGCCGAGCTGATGGCAGCCATTCGCACCGTCAGCGCCGGGGAGTGCTACTTGCCCCCGCGCATAGCCCAGACGGTCCTGGAGTACTTCCGCAAGCGCCCGAACGAGACGCAAGAGGAAGAGGAGCTGAGTCCACTGACCGAGCGCGAGCGGGAAATACTCAAGCTGGTGGTGGAGGGCAACACCAGCCAGGGCATTGCCGACAGGCTGTGCGTCAGCAAGCGCACGGTGATGTGCCACCGAGCCAACATCGCGGCGAAGCTGGGTATCCACAATCGGACGGAACTCATTCGCTACGCGATGCGCATGGGCATCATCGAGCCGATGTAACCGGCTACTGGCCGGAAGACAGAAAGGAGGCGGGAGTACCAAAGCGGACCACCGTGAGGCGATCTGGCTAGGCACTGACCGCGGTTTGCAGGGATCAACCGCGGCTTGTCGTGTCCCGGACCGATCGCCCCCCTAGCCGCCGACGACGGTGGCGGTAATTTTGGCCGGCGCTATTGCCGGCGCCACTCTCAAGGAGGGAAACCTTGCGTTCACTGTTCAAGAACGATGACTGGATGGCCCTGTGGATCGGCCTGGCGGTCGTAGTGTTGGCCCTGTTCACGATGGTCAACGTCGACTTGCTGGGCTTCGCGGTCAAGACAAACATCTGGCTCGACCTGGGCAAGGCCTTCGAGCCAGTCTCGAAGAACTACGCCGGACTTCCCGGCGTGCTCTCAATCGTCCTCAGTTATCTCTTCTTGCTGGTTATCATGAGCCTCGGCGCTGTAGCGTTGAACCTCAACCTGAAGAAGTTCGCCGTTAGCTTCACCATCATCTTCTGGCTGAGCTACGCCTGCTGGGTCATCGGCAACGTGGCCTACATCGCCGCCACCCCCGATGTTGCGCTCTACAAGAGCGTGCCCTGGACGCTGAGGCTGACGGGCGAGGCGGGCTTCGTGGTGGCCTTGCTCGGCGGCCTGATCGTAGGCAACTTCTTCCCCCGCTTCGCGGACTATCTCAAGGAAGGCATCAAGCCTGAGTGGTACATCCGCACAGCCATCGTGATTCTGGGCGCGTCCCTGGGCGTGCAGGCCGCCGGCGCTCTTGGTCTGGCCACTGAGGTGATGTTCCGCGGCCTGGCCGCCATCATCGAAGCCTACCTGATCTACTGGGCGCTGGTGTACCTGGTGGCCCGCAAGTTCTTCAAGTTCAGCCGCGAGTGGGCGGCGCCTCTGGCCGCCGGCATCTCGATCTGCGGCGTCTCGGCTGCCATCGCGGTTGGTGGTGCCATCCGGGCGCGCCCGATCGTGCCGATCATGGTTTCCTCGCTGGTCGTGATCTTCGCAGTAGTCGAACTGCTGATCCTCCCCTTCCTGGCGCAGACGTTCCTGTTCCAAGAACCGATGGTAGCCGGTGCCTGGATGGGCCTAGCCGTGAAGACCGATGGCGCGGCCACCGCTAGCGGCGCAGTCGCCGACTCGCTGATCAGGGCTAGGGCCCTGGCCGAGCAGGGCGTGAACTACAAGGAAGGCTGGATCCTGATGGCCACGACGACGGTGAAGACGTTCATCGACGTCTTCATCGGCGTGTGGGCCTTCGTGCTGGCCCTTGTCTGGGCCAACGTCATCGACAAGGAGAAAGGCGAGAAGGTCCGCGCGATCGAGATTTGGGAGCGGTTCCCGAAGTTCGTCATCGGCTACGTCATCACCTTCGTGCTATTCCTTGTCCTGGCGGTCAACTCGCCCAGCCTACTGAACCAGGCCAAGATCGCCACTGCAGAGAGCAATATCTTCCGGGTGCTGTTCTTCGTGATGACCTTCTTCACCCTGGGCGTGATGTCCAACTTCAAGAAGCTGTGGCAGGAAGGCATCGGCAAGCTGGCGCTGGTCTACGTGCTCTCCCTGTTTGGCTTCATCATCTGGATCGGCCTTTTCATCTCCTACCTGTTCTTCAACGGCGTCAAGCCGCCGCTGGCGTAGGGTAGGTTGAAGGAGCAAAGGAGAAGAAAGTGCAACAATCAATAAAGGCGCCCGTGCCCGCGGCCGAGCCCAACCTGGCCGAGGAAATGGGCAAGATCCCCTACGAACCACTGCTGCCGGTCGAGAAGAAGCTGATCGCCTGGAGCATCGGTCTGGGCGTGACTCTACTAGTAGTGCTGGTCGTCGTCAGCAATCTGTTCTTCAGGTAGTCGCCACGCCGGGCGCGGCCCGGCGAGGCGACTTGCTTCTGACACTTGGGGGAGCCACCGTGTGGCTCCCCCTGTCTGTTTCTGTAATCCCCTCGGCGCACAACCGCTAAATTCGTGATAAACATGCCACATGCTTATACCAGCGACTGCTTGACAGCCGCTCAGCCATGCCTAATAATCTGCAGCTGAGGAGGTGGTGCCAGGCAACAGGGAGTGGAAGAGAAGGCGCGCGACCTACTGTCTTACGCCGTTCACAAGTGGCCGGCGATGCCGGCGGCCAACCTGCTTCGGTTGAGGCAAATCCTCAATCAGAACAAAGGAGTAACGGAGGGACACATGGGACAGCAGGCAATCGAACTGCAGAAGGAGCGACCATCCGGCCTATCTAACTGGCAAAGATTCGTCATCGGCGTGGTTATCGTTTTTGTGCTCGCCTGGCTCGCCCAGTGGCTGACAAACTGGAGCAACAGGGCCTTCTTCGGGGGTCGGGGCGTCGTCGAGTATCCCATCGCCGCGGTAGTGCTTGGCCTCTTGGCGAGCGCGGTTTTCGCCATGACCGGGACCAAGCAGTACGCGAGCGCGGGCTTCAGGACCGAGCTCTTCCTCAAGACCGGCCTGGTGATCATGGGCGCCACGATCAACATCAGTGAAGTCCTGAGGGTCGGCGCCGGCGGCGTTGTGCAGGCGGTCATCATGATCACCTGCGTCTTCTTCTTCACCTGGTGGATTTGCGGCCTCTTCAAGGTTGACCAGAAGTTGCGGGCGTTGATGTCCGCCTCGGTGTCCATCTGCGGCGTGTCCGCGGCCATCGCCGCCTCGGGCGCTGTCTTGGCCAAGAAAGAGCAGCTGGCGTACGTGACCACACTGGTGATCCTCTTCGCTATGCCGCTGATGTTCTTCATGCCCTGGGCGGCGAACCAGATGGGGCTATCGACCACGGTTGCCGGCGCCTGGATCGGCGGTAACATCGATACCACCGCCGCAGTGGTGGGCGCGGGCGCGATCCACAGCGAAGGGGCGATGACCACGGCCTCCATCGTCAAGATGTCGCAGAACGCGCTCATCGGCGTGGCGGCCTTCCTCCTGGCCCTCTACTGGGTCATGGTCGTCGAGCGCAAGCCCGATCAGAAGCCTAGCGCGATGGAAATCTGGTACCGTTTCCCCAAATTCGTGCTGGGCTTCATCGTCACGTCTATTCTAGTGACCATCGGCGTCTTCGCCGGCATTAAGGGGATCGGCGACAACGTCACGACCCTCCGCAACATCTTCCTCACGATGGCCTTCGTCTCGATCGGCCTCGAGTTCGCCTTTGGGGAGCTACGCAAGCTCGGCGGCAAGCCGCTGGGTATCTACGCCGTCGCCACGGTCTTCAATGCGGCGCTCGGCTTGCTGGTGTCCTATATGATCTTCGGCGTTCTGTTCCCAATCAAGTGAGGTTGATGCAATGCTAAAGCTGACTGAAGACTGGATGGCAGTAGTACTGGGGTTTGTGGCCCTAATCGTCCTGTACGTCGCCATGTCCGGCAACATGCTGGTGGGTAAGATTCCCTGGGGTACGTGGCCCTAGTCGTCCTGTACATCGCCGGCAACATGCTAGTGGGCAAGATTCCCTGGTAATCGCCAACAGCTGCTCGCCGCGACAAGAGGGGCGCCCCGGCCGGGGCGCCCCTCTTGCTTGGC
>JAJZQK010000052.1 GCA_021847625.1 Chloroflexota bacterium | reverse complement strand
GAGTTCGCGGAGTACCGCTTCTTCGCACGGAGCCCCAACCTGGTGCTGGTAGACACCACGGTCGTCGCGCAGGCACCCACACGGTTTCTGGTGTCGGGGATGGGCGATGCCCTGGCCACCTGGTTCGAGGCGCGCACGGCGGCGGCGACCTATAGACAGGCGATGTCGGGAGGGCTACCCACGAGCGCGGCCCTAAGCCTAGCCCGCCTCTGCTACGAGACCCTCCTCGAATACGGCCTAGCCGCGCGTCTCGCCTCGCAGCAACGCGCCATCACCCCGGCCTTCGAGCGCATCGTCGAGGCGAACACGCTGTTGAGCGGTCTTGGCTTCGAGAGCGGCGGCCTAGCAGCGGCCCACGGCATCCACAACGGTCTCACCGCCCTGCCCCAGACCCACAACGCTTACCATGGCGAGAAGGTCGCCGTGGGTACGATCGCCCAGTTGCTGCTGGAGAACAGGCCGATGGGAGAGGTCTACGAGGTGATCGACTTCGCGCTGTCCGTCGGATTGCCAGTGGGGTTCGGCGATATCGCGACCGCCCACACCGGCAAGGACGACCTCCGCCGAGCGGCAGAGCTCGCGGTGGCCCCGGGCGAGACGACGCACAACGAGCCGTTCACCGTGACGCCGGAGATGGTCGTGGACGCCCTCTTGGCGGCCGACAGTCTCGGTCGCGCGCGCAAGCAGGTCGTGGGCCATCCAGAGCCCCTGCGCCGGGTGGCCTGACGCCAAGGGACAAGACGCACAGCACGGTCGCTTCGCAACCGGCACCCGGGAACCGTGCCGGTTAGGGGACGGGTGTGTCTACTTCGGCCAGGGATTCCTGGGCCAGAGGGTCCGTTCGGTCTGGCCGTCGAAGAGGTACAGCCGCTCCGGGGCCAGGTCGACCCGCATCACGTAGCCGGCCTTCACGCGGACCTCCTGGCTAATGCGGGCGATGCAGCTGGTCCGGCCCACCTTGAGATGGACAATCTGGTAGGCTTCCGAGGGGAGCCGTTCCACCACCTCCACGATGCCCAGCAACCCTTCCCCTCCCACGGCTTCGTGAAGCGCGACGTCGCAGGCCCTGATGCCGACATGGACGAGGGCGCCCTCCGGGGCAAGGGCGGCGATGTGTTCCGGCAGCAGAACACACAGCCCTTCGCCAATGCCTACTGCTCGCCCAACCTTGGGGCCGGAGAGAAAAGATATGGGGATGAGGCCGATGAAGCCGGCCACGAACATGTTGACGGGGAGACCGTAAAGGTCGTCGTAGGTGCCGACTTGCTCGATGCGTCCCTCCCGCATCACCGCCAGGCGGTCGCCGAGGCTGACTGCCTCGGTCTGGTCGTGGGTGACGTAGAGGCTGGTAATGCCGAAGCGATGGAGGAGATGCTTGATCACACCGCGCGTGCGCACCCTGACTTTGGCGTCCACATTCGACAGCGGCTCGTCAAACAGGAAGGCCGTGGGCTCGCGGACGATGCAGCGCCCGATGGCGACCCGCTGCTGCTGGCCGGGCGACAGCTTGGGCGGCTTCTTGTCGAGCAGCTCCTTGAAGCCCACGCCCAGCATCTCGGAGGTGACGCGCACCCTCTCTTCGATCTCCTCCTCGCGGTGGTGAACGCGAAAGTAGAAGGCGAGGTTCTCCTTGGCGCGCATGTTGGGGTAGAGGGCATAGCTCTGGAAGACCATGCCGATCCCCCGTTCGCCCGGCCGCAGTTGCGAGACCTCGAAGTCGTTGAAGTAGATCTGTCCAGTGTCCGGCCGCTCCAGGCCGGCGACGACCCGCAGCAGAGTCGTCTTGCCGCAGCCAGAGGGGCCGACCACGCTCATCGTCTCGCCATCGCGGATCGCCAGGTCTACACCGTCGAGGGCGGCGGTGCCCCTGGGCGGCTCCGGCTCGCCACGGGCGGCCAGTTTCGGCCTGCCCATCAGGAACGAGCCAACCCGACTGAGGGCGCCTCGTTCGCCCGCCGATCCGGACGCACCGCCGCGAGCGAAGTCCTTGCAGACCCCTTCCAAGCGTATCGCTACCATTTCCTCTCCCCCACCGCGTCCGCCGCCTACGCTCGTCGCTAGCGAGACATCTGCTCTGTTTCCGGATTGTCGTCCAGCATCACCAGGCGAGCGTAGCATTCCGGGCAAAGCACGCCGTACTCTTCGTCGTCTTGCCAGTCTTGACCACTCACCGGTCGATGACAAACGCTGCAGCGGGTATCCCTCCAGTCCTCAACGTAGTCCTCAGCAAGTCGCCGTCTCATCTGGCACCTCCTGAAACGTCACGAACCCACTATGCTGCGCCGGCAACAAATCGCCACCGGGGGTGGCTCACGCGCCACGTCGCCAACACCCGTCTGTCTCCCATGATACCAGGTTTGGCGGGAGCGGCAACTTCCCGGTCTCAGGTCGAGACTGCCATCTCCCTCTTTGGCCGTTTTCTCGCACCCTCGCATGTGGTACACTCTAGACGTGGACCTAGCCGTGCGCTAGTCCTCGCGCAGTCAGTGGCTCGGTCCTTTGTCCGCAGAGTCATCCGCAAGAAGGAAACAACACACTGTTACTGCTGGTGTGGCAGGGGGAGGGGCCGGTGAAACGGTCGCGGAACGTCGCAGTCGTGGTACTTCTAGTCCTAGGAATTATCGTCCTCGTAGGGTGTAACAGCACGGCGGGCGCGCCCGGGCTGACGCCACAGGCGTCGTCCGCGCCGACCGCGGCGCCCGACCCCACCGCTGAGGCAACGCCAACACCACGGCCGCTTCCTACCCCCAGCGCCGAACAGCCCATAGTCGTGGCCGAGCCGCGGCCCGATCAGGCCGTGCAGAGCCCGCTCAGGGTGGCCGGCCAGGCGCGCGTCTTCGAGGCGAATGTCCGCATCGAGGTGGTCGACGCGCAGGGCAAGGTTGTGTACAGCGGTTTCACCACGGCCACGGCCGGCGCCCCGGAGATCGGTTCCTTCGACACGGAGGTCTCCTTTGACCCGCCCTCTCAGGCCGGCAGGGGCTTCGTGCGCGTGTTCGCCACCAGTCCCCGCGATGGCTCGCGGGTAGGCTTGGTGGAGATACCCGTCAACCTGTCGGCGAGCGGCTCTGCCGGGCAATCGGCGCCGCTTCAGATCCAGGTCTACTTCACGAAGGCGGCCGGCAACGACGTGAACGTGGTGCCGGTTTCGCGCACCGTTCCCCATACGCTGGCCGTGGGGAAGGCGGCTATCTCCGAGCTCCTCAAGGGGCCGACCGAGGAAGAGAAGGAGAGCGGGCTGACAACCGTTATCCCGACGGGCGCTCAGCTCAACAGCCTCAAGATCGAGAACGGCACCGCCTACGCCGACTTCAACGCGGCTCTCGGCGCCCAAGTCAGCGGGTCTCTCGCGGTCGCCACTATCCGGCGGCAAATCACGCAAACCATGCAGCAGTTCTCCACCGTGCAGCAGGTCGCCATCTCAATCGACGGCAAGAGCGAGGATATTCTCCAACCCTAAGCGCAAACAACCAGCGTTGACATTTGTAGTACAATCCCAGCCATAGGCCGGCTGCTGAGCAGGCGGCCGTGGTATGATGAATCTTGAGCCTATTCCCAGACACGGCGTTATTTTGAATATACCAAGGAGGGTATTCGATGGAGAAGAACCTAACCAAGGAGAAGATCAAGGCCGGGCAGGTGGTGGTCGGCACGTTCATGAACGTCAACCATCCGCGCATTATCGAACTCTGCGGCTACACGGGCTACGACTTCATCATCATCGACGCCGAGCACGGCCCGGCGGACTACGAACCGGTGGAGGACCTCATCAGAGCGGCCGAGCTCACCGGCATCACGCCCCTCGTGCGCATCGCCCAAAACGTACAACAGGTGATCCTGCGCTACCTGGATCTAGGGGCGATGGGGGCCCAGATTCCGATGGTCAACACCAAGGCCGAGGCCGAGGCGGTCGTGCGGGCCTGCAAGTACTATCCGGAAGGCGCCCGCGGCCTGGCCGGCGTGCGCGCCGCCCATTATGGCGTAATGGAGTCGTTCCCCGAGTACGTCAAACAGGCCAACCAGGAGATGCTCGTCATCGTCCAGGTGGAGACAGTGCAGGCGGTCGGCAATCTCAAGGAGATCCTCGGCGTACCGGGAATCGACATCGTCTTTGTCGGCCCGACCGACCTAGCCTCCTCCATGGGTTACTCCGGCCAGTTTAGCCGACCGGAAGTGCAAGAGGAACTGTATCGCATCTTCGCCGAGATCAGGAACGCGGGCCTGGCCCCCGGCACGATCGCCATGGGTGGCCTGGAAGGCACGAAGAAGCTGATCGACGGTGGGGTGCAGTACATCGCCGCCAGCGCCATGTCCATGATGGTCCAGGCCGGCCGTGACTACCTGAAAGCCCTCGGCCTCGGGCGCAAACCCTAGATTCGACCAAGCGCAAATGGACACAGAGGAGCCCCCGTCCCTGGTTTCAGGGACGAGGGCTCCTGCTATCTAACTTAGTCGGCTTCCGTGAACTCCTCTTCAGGGCCCTCGCCCCGGCTCTCCTGCCAGAGCTGGTCCACGGCCTGGCGAGCCGTGTCGTAGGCGAAGCCGCGCCGGGCGAGGTAGGTGCCCATCTTCTGCCGGAACTCCCGGTATTCGAGGGCCGACCAGCGCTTCAGCCGGCGCCGGCCGGCGGCGAGGGCGCTCTCCGCTTCGTCGACGGTGCCGTCGAGGGCCTCGTCGATTACCGCGCGGTCCACGCCCTTCTGGCGCAGCTCCAGGGAGAGGAGCCTCGTCCCCCGGGGGTTGAACGCGTCCCGATTCTCGGCCCAGTACTTGGCAAACGCCATATCGTCGAGCAATCCGTCCTCGCGGAGACGTTCGACCACGTTATCCACGATGGGTGGCTCGACCTTGGCCTTCAGCAGTCGCCGTCGCACCTCGTCCTCGCTGCGGGGACGATAGCCAAGCAAGATTAGCGCTCGGTTGAAGGCCTTCTGGAAGTTGTCTTTGACGAGGAGATCGTCTATCTCCGCCTGGCTGAGCGTGCGCCCGATGTGCAGACCGGCTTGCTGGGCCGTGATTGCAGCCAGCCCGAAGGCGAACTCACCGTCAAGAAAGACGTTGATCCGCTCGGCCGTCCGTTGCTGCGATTCAAGGGCGGTAATCCTGGGCAAGGTCCGGCTACTCCTCGACCTCGGCGGGCTCCTCGGCGGCTATTACGTCGGTCAGCTTCAGCAGGCCGGTGTTGGCCCGGATCTGACGCTCGATCTCCTCGGCGACGGCCGTGTTCTGCTTCAGGAACTCGCGCGCGTTCTCGCGCCCTTGGCCCAGCCGGGTATCCCCCAGGCTGTAGAAAGCGCCGCTCTTGCGTACGATGCCCATATCGACGCCGACGTCGAGCAACCCGCCCTGCTTGGAGATGCCTTCGCCGAAGAGAATCTCGAACTCGGCCATGCGGAAGGGCGCGGCGACCTTGTTCTTCACCACCTTGACTCGCACGCGATTGCCAATCATGTCGGTTCCCTGCTTGATCGAGTCTATCCGGCGGATATCGAGCCGAACCGAGGCGTAGAACTTGAGGGCGCGGCCACCCGGCGTCGTCTCGGGGTTGCCGAACATCACGCCGACCTTCTCGCGCAGCTGGTTGGTGAAGATCACGGCCGTGCGCGACTTGGCAATGGCCCCAGTGAGCTTGCGGAGAGCCTGCGACATGAGGCGGGCCTGCAGACCCACGTGCGCGTCGCCCATATCCCCTTCTAGCTCTGCCCTCGGCACCAGGGCCGCCACCGAGTCTACTGCCACGACGTCCAAGGCGTTGCTCCGGACCAGCGCTTCCGCTATCTCCAGCGCTTCCTCTCCGGTGGTCGGCTGCGAGATGTACAGTTCGTCCACTTTGACACCGCACAGGCGGGCGTAGGTCGGATCGAGGACATGCTCGGCGTCGATGATGGCGCAAAGGCCGCCCGTCTTCTGCGCCTCGGCCACGATATGCTGCACGAGCGTGGTCTTGCCCGACGACTCTGGACCATAGATCTCCGTTACACGACCCCGGGGAACGCCACCAACCCCAAGAGCAAGGTCAAGGGCAATCGATCCGGTCGGAATCGCCTCGACCTGCATCCGTGCCGTGGCCTCGCCCAACCGCATGACCGAACCTTTGCCAAATTGCTTCTCAACCGAAGCGATTGCCATCTCCAGTGCTCTTTCTTTCTCAGACATCACTCGCTCCTTACCTAGTAAAGCGCTCGGGGATTACTTACGTGGGTTGGATGCATTATAGCACAGCTGTTCTAAGAAGACAATGATGCCCTGCTTTGCCGGGTGAACTCCTCCGCCCTGATCTTCATGTCGAGGAAACCCTGGCCGCGGTAGTCGCGGTGGCGGCCAATGAGCCGGAAGCCGCACTTCTCGTAGCAGCGCCGCGCCCGCAGGTTGTCCTCGGCGACGTCCAGGTTCACCTCTTGCAGCTCCATCTTGCCGAAGGCGTAGGTGAGCGCCGCCCTGATTGCATCGGTGCCATAGCCCCGATCCACCTCGTCCGCGCTCAGATGTATACCCAACGTCGCCCGCCGCCGCCGATAGTCGATGGACCGGAAACCCAGCACGCCGATCAGCCTGCCTTTGAGGAAGACCCCAAACCGCTTGCGCGTGGGATCGTACGTTTCCTGGCGGTACCAGGCCTGTTTCTGGGCTGCCGACCGCAGACTGAAGTTGGCCCACTGGAGATCCGGCTCCGTGTAAGGGGGCCAGTGATCCATCTCGTCGAGGTCGCTGCGCATCAGTTGGCGGAGAAACACTTTCTCGCCGTTGATGAGGTCCACGACCTTGCCGTCCCCTTCGTTCTTCTCGGAGTACATACCCATGTCACCCCCATGTCACCCACCAAGACTGCCTCTGTTCGCAACGTAGGAGATCACCAACCTGATGCCCTTCTCGGCAAAAGCTCGCCTGTTCGCCAACCGATCGCCCTGCGCCTGGAATCGGACGGCCCCTTCGCCCCAAGGCCCGACGACCGCCAGGCAGGCGAGGCCAACCGGCTTGGTGTCCGTCCCCCCGCCCGGTCCGGCGATACCGGTAATAGCTAGGGCTAGGTCGACACCCAGCAGTTCCCGGGCGCCGTTGGCCATACTCCGCGCCACCTCTTCGCTCACGGCCCCGTGCTCCACCAGAAGAGCCCTAGGCACGCCGAGCACTCTCTCCTTGACCTCGTTGGCGTAGGAGACAACCCCGCCCCAGAAGAACGCGGAGCTGCCAGGGATATCGGTGATTGTGCTGGCCACGAGCCCCCCTGTGCAGGACTCGGCCAGCCCCAGCGTGAGCCCCGCCGCGCTCAACAGAGCCGCGAGTTCGCTCCCCGCCTCGGCTAACCCCATGAGGCCCTCCCAGCCCAAATACGCGCTCAGATTACTCCAGCCGCCCAGACGCTGTCAATGCAAGCGCCGGGAGACTTCGGGAAATGCGGGGGCGGTGGCGCGTCCGGTGCCCTCGCTCGGCCGAGCCGGTTCCTTGTTCGTCGTGACGAGCGAATACCGTGCCAGCGCGCGTCGACGTTCGTTGCCCGGCAGGCAGTCCCTGCGGTAAAATGCTGACCATGCAAGGCTGACTGCCAGGAGTTCGCCGTGAAGACCGCGCTTATGTATGTACGCGAGCGCAATGTTATCCTAACCGAGGATCAGGCGTCAATTGAGGAAGCGCTGGCCGCCGGCCTCCGCCAGTTCTGGCTGGACGTCGAGTCTCCTGGGCCAGAGGGCGTGGACTGGCTGGCACGGCGATTCAAGTTCCATCCCCTCGCCCTCGAAGACCTCCTCCAGCCGACTTACCGCCCCAAGCTCGAGGAGTACGAAGACTCTCTATTCCTTGTCGCCCACTCCGCGGGCATCGCCACGGGCAAGGACACGAGCGGGGAGGTACAGTCCTTCTTGGGCCGCGACTTCCTGGTCACGGTCCACGATGGCACGAGCCCCTGCATCGCCAGGGTACAGCGGCTCGTCCAGGCAGACATCAGGGACCCGCTGCGCGGGCCGGACTACGTGCTCTACCTGATCCTCAACGAAATGGCCATCTCCTACTTCAACCTGGTCGACTCGCTCGACGACGAGATCGACCAGTTGGAGACCGAGGTACTGCGCTCGACCGATGGGCAGATCCTCGACCGCATTCTCGACATGCGCCGCATCCTGAGCGCCGTGCGGAGGATCAGCAGCTACCAGCGCGACGCCCTGAGCGCGCTGGCGTCTTATCAGGGAATCTACATCAGACGGTCCAACGCCGTCTACGTACACGACGTCCACAACCTGATGGTCACCGTCCACGAGATGGTCGATAGCGAGCGCGAGCTCACCAGCGGCATCCTCGACGCCCACCTTTCCACGATGTCCAACCGCCTCAACAACGTGGTGAAGGGTCTGACCATCGTGGCGACCATCTTCCTGCCGATCGGCTTCGTGGCGAGTCTCTTCGGCGTGAACTTCATCCAGTTCATGCCGTTCGGCAGCGCCGTCGTCTTCTGGCTATTCATCGGGACCCTGCTCTTGGCGCCCGCGGCGATGCTGGTCTGGTTCTGGCGGCTTGGCTGGTTCTGAGCCAGCTTTATTAACCACCGGACTTGTGGTATAACATCTGCGTGCCAACGGATAACCCCTTCTACGCCAGTTCCGATCGACCAGACTCCGCTTCGTCATCCGCCGAAGAGGGGCGGCCGGCGCGTGTCCGGCGCCGGACTCCCCGAGCGCCCGCGCGGAGGGGGCGCCAGCGGCGGGTTCAGAGCCTGTCTGCGAACGACGCCATCGTCTACGAGCTGCCGGTGCTCGCCGTGCGCAACACCGTGCTCTTCCCGCACATGCAGACCCCGCTGTACGTCGGCCGCGAGCAGACCCTGGCCGCCGTGGACGTGGCGATGGCGGGCGAAAGGACTCTGCTCGTGGTGACCCAGCGTGACGCGGAGGTCGAGGACGTCGACCCCTCCGACCTCTACACCGTGGGCACCGAGGCGACGATCACGCGGGCCCTCAAGATGCCCGACGGCACGACGAGCGTCCTCGTTCAGGGGCAGCGGCGAGCCCACGTTCTGGAGTTCTTCGAGGCCGATTCGCACATGCGGGCGCGCATCACGGTTATGGACGAGCACGAAGATAAGACAGTCCAGACCGAGGCCTTGCGTCGTGCCACCCTGGCCCTCTTCGAGAAATGCGTGAACCTCAGCCGGGGGATCCCCGACGAGGCCTACGTGGCGGCGATCAACATCGACGAGCTGGGCTGGCTCGCTGACTTCATCGCCTCCACGCTGGATCTGCCGGCGGCCACGCGGCAGGGGATACTGGAGACGCTCGACCACGAGCACCGCCTACAAGCCGTCAACGTGCTGCTCGCCAAGGAGATCGACGTCCTCGAGTTGGAAAGCAAGATCCAGAACCAGGTCCAGCAGGAAGTCGACAAGAGCCAGCGCGAGTTCTTCCTGCGCGAACAGGTGAAAGCGATCCAGCGCGAGCTGGGCGAATCCGACCCCCTGATGCACGAGATCACCGAGCTGAGGGACAAGGTCAGCGCCAGCGATATGCCGGCGGAGGTGGCGAAGAAGGCCGAGGAGGAACTCGACCGCCTTTCCCTGAGTCCGCGAGCCTCGCCCGAGGTCGGCGTGATCCGCACCTATGTCGATTGGCTTCTGTCCCTACCCTGGGCAAAGCACACCGTCGACAACCTGGATATCGAGGAAGCGGCGATCGTGCTCGAGGCCAACCATTACGGTCTGCCCAAGGTAAAGGAGCGCATCCTCGAATACATGGCCGTACGCAAGCTGGCCGGGGAGAAGATGCGTAGCCCGATCCTCTGCTTTGTCGGCCCTCCAGGCGTGGGCAAAACCAGCCTGGGCCGTTCCATCGCCCAGGCCCTTGGCCGCAAGTTCGTGCGCATTAGCCTGGGCGGCGTCCGCGACGAGGCGGAGATTCGGGGCCACAGGCGCACCTACGTGGGCGCGCTGCCCGGGCGGATCATCCAGACCATGCGCACGGCGGGGACGGTCAACCCAGTCTTCATGATGGACGAGATCGACAAGGTGGGCGCCGACTTCCGGGGCGACCCCTCGGCGGCACTGCTGGAGGTGCTGGACCCGGAGCAGAACCACTCCTTCAGCGACCACTATCTCGAGGTGCCGTACAACCTTTCCGAGGTGATGTTCATCACCACGGCCAACGTGCTCGACCCGGTCGTGCCGGCCCTGCGCGACCGGATGGAAGTAATCGAACTGCCGGGGTACGTCGAGGAGGAGAAGCTGACCATCGCCAAGCAGTTTCTCATACCCAAGCAGGTGAACGAGAACGGATTGCCGCCCAACAAGCTGCAGTTCTCCGAGGCCGCGATCAGGCGGATCATTGGGGAGTACACCAACGAAGCGGGCGTACGCAACCTCGAACGCGAGATAGGTTCAATCTGCCGCAAGGTGGCGAAGGCAGTGGCGGAAGGGCGCCGGGCGCGGCGCACCGTCACCCCCCAATCCGTGTCCTCCTACCTCGGCCCGACCATCTTCAGCAAGGGCGAGGCGGAGGAAACGGACGAAGTCGGCGTGGCTAGTGCCGTATACTGGACCCCCGCCGGGGGAGACCTGGCGGCGGTAGAGGCGACGTTGATGGAAGGGAAGGGCAACCTTATCCTTACCGGTATGTTGGGCGACGTGATGAAGGAGTCGGCATCGGCGGCCCTCAGCTACGCGCGCTCGCGGGCGGGGCGCCTGGGCATCGACGCCACCTTCTATGACAAGACGGACATCCACATCCACCTCCCCGCGGGGGCCATCCCCAAGGACGGTCCCTCCGCCGGCATCACGATGGCCACGGCGCTCATCTCCGCCCTCAACAAGAAACCCGTGCGGCGGGACGTGGCCATGACCGGCGAGATCACCCTGCGCGGGCGAGTGTTGCCGGTAGGGGGCATTAGGGAGAAGGTCCTGGCCGCCCACCGCGCCGGCATCAAGACGTTCGTGATGCCCAAGAAGAACGAGAAGGATCTGATGGATGTCCCCGCCGACGTGAGGCACGAGGTCAAGTTCGTCTTCGTCGAGCACATGGAGGAGGTTCTGGCCGTCGCGATGGCTACATAGGAGTCCGTTCGCGGCCAGGAGAAGGTGTCAGTGGGTTTACGCTCTTTCTTTGCCCTTGCGTTGGTAGTCGTGGGCCTCGTCTTCGTCGGCGGCTGCGCCGACGGCTCCCTGATCGGCTCGGTCCTGGTATCGCCCGAACGCATTACCC
>JAJZQK010000051.1 GCA_021847625.1 Chloroflexota bacterium | reverse complement strand
TGTCGCCGATGAGGGCGAGCGAGACCGGCATCGTCGCCGCGGCGAGGGCGCCGGTGAGCGCCCGCAGGATAGTAAGGTCCGAGAGGCTCGCGCCGAGGGCCGTAGCCCCGGCCGCCAGGGTGAAACCGACCATCGTCACCCGTAGCACCATCAGTTTGCCGTAGCGGTCGGCCAGTGGGCCATACAGGAGTTGGAAGAGGCCGAACGGCAGCATGTAGGCAGTAATTAGCACGGCGGCCTGCACGGGCGAGGCGCCGACGTTACCGGCGATGGCCGGCAGGATGGGCGAGACGACCCAGTTGTCGGCCATCACCACCAGGCCCGCCAGGCCCAGGCTGAGGATGAGGGCAGCGGCTTCTACTCGCGTCTTCATCGTGCACCTACTCGGCCCGTGCGAGGGCCGTTGTCAGCCAGCTGGCGAGCTCCGCCTTGTTCGGGATGCGCCCCGCCGACTTCACTTCGCCGTCGACCACCAGGCCAGGCGTGGCCAGGATCCCGTAGGACACAATCTTCCTGAAATCGGTGACCTTCTCGACTTCCGCCGCCACGCCCAGCTCGCCGACGACCTCCCGCGCCAGCGCCTCCAGTCGTCTGCAGTTGGCGCAACCCGAACCCAGTATCTTGATGACCACGTCTGTACCTCCCGATTTGATTCTTGCTTGCCCCATCGGGGGCTTCAGCGTTACGCGAATTCTCTCAACCCTGGAGACGGGGCTACAGGAGCACGTTGAACAGGAAACCCACGAGCACGATGCCACTGCCTACAACGCCCAGGAAGACGGCGATGAGCTGCCACTTCAGCACGCGGCGCAGGATGATCACCTCCGGCAGCGAGAGGGCGACGACGCTCATCATGAAGGCCAGCACCGTCCCCAGCGCCGCGCCCTTCTCCATCAGCGCCTGCACCACCGGGATGATGCCCGCGGCGTTGGAGTACATCGGGATGCCGACCAGAACGGCCGCCGGCACCGACCACCAGGCCCCCTTGCCCATTATGCCGGCCATGAAGTCCTCCGGCACGTAGCCGTGGATGGCGGCGCCCACGGCGATGCCGACGACCACGTAGGGCCAGACCTTGCCCACGATGTCCTTGACCGCCTGCTTGGCATACTCCACGCGGTCGGTCCACGAGCGTTTCTCGTCCGCCAAAGCCGCCCGCCCCATTCGCACTTCGTAGACCCAGTCTGCCACATATCGCTCCAGTCCCAGCCGGCCGATCACCCAGCCGGCCACGATGGCGATGGCCAGGCCCGTGCCGATGTAGAGCGCCGCCACCCGCCAGCCGAACATGCCGAAGAGCAGCACAACTGCGACCTCGTTGATCATCGGCGCGGCGATGAGGAAGGAGAAGGTCACGCCCAACGGCACGCCCGACTCCACGAAGCCGAGAAACAGCGGTACGGCCGAGCAGGAGCAGAAGGGAGTGACGATGCCCAGAGCGGCCGCCAGCGCGTTGCCCACGCCCTCGCGCTTGCCGCCCAGCGCCCGGCGCGTGCGCTCGGGCGTGAAGAAGGAACGCACGATGCCGACGGCGAAGACGATGAGGGCGAGCAGCAGCAGAATCTTGGGCACGTCGTAGAGGAAGAAGCCGACGGCGGAGCCGAGGTGGCTGGCCCGGTCCAGCCCCAAGAGACCATAGGTAACGTAGTCGGCCGCCGCCGGCAGGACGGCATAGGCGGCTGCCCACAAAATGGCAGCCACGGCGAGCGCAAGGCCCAGCGCCGGTCCGCGTAGGCCCTTCTCCATTACGGTTGTGTCTTCCACCACTTGCCTCCAGAAACTATACCACGCTCAGTATATGTCAAAAGTAGCATATTTCGACCCAAAAGAATAGTGCCTCAGGCCGGCGTACAGCGCGGGCACTCGCAGCCCGCCACGGGGTAGCGCGGCTCAAGGCGCTCTGCCTCCTCGCCCGGCGACGCCCCGAGGTGCCGCATGGCGATGCGGGCATCGTCGAGGACCGTACCGAGCGACGGGTCGCTCAGGCGGTAGTAGACGCGCTGCCCATCGCGCCTGTCCACCACCAACCCCGCGTCGCGCAGCCCCGCGAGGTGCTTGGAGACGTAGGATTGGGGCTTATCGAAGTAGGCGGATAGGTGGCAGACGCACGCCTCCTCGGCCCTCAGCAGTTCCAGCAGTTGCAGCCGGAAGGGGTGTGCCAGGGTGCGGAACAGGTTCGCCTCGGCCTGCATTGCGTTCACGCTCATCGTGTCCCTCCCCGCTAGAAATATGCCATCCTTGGAATATCTTAATACCGCCCAGTCGCGATGTCAAGCTTCTCGGGGAAATGTGCCGAGCAATCTCTCGCGGGCGGTGACCCGCCCCTAGAAGCAGACGATCATCCCCCTCGACCATAGGCAATCGGCGCAGGTAGGGGGTACTGGCCCAACAGCCCTCGGCATTGGTCTGGCTGAAGTAGCAGCCGTCCACGAACTGGCAATCTGGGCAGGGGACTAACGCCCAGCCTCTCAGCCCTGGGAGCCGGTGCCCTGCCTGGGGTTGATCATCTTGCGGCCCGATTTGCGGGCTCGGTGCCAGACCACCTGCTGCAGGAACTCCAGGGCCGCTTTCTCGTCGTGGTCGATGACGATCCTCTCCAGCTCCAGCATCTCTTCCTTCTCAAGGGTCACGGTCGCTTTCTCGGCCATCGCTCTCCCTCCCTCGGGGCAATCTCTCTACACTATGTCAAGGCTACCCCGGGAAGCCTCCGTGCCCGCTAGGGGCACTGGATCACGCCCCGCGCCCATAGGCAGTCGCCGCAGACGGGGAACTTGTTCCCGAAGCAGTCCTCCTCGTTCGTCTCGGAGAGATGGCAGCCGCCGCAGGCGCTGCACGGCGAGAAGTCGAACTCCTGGACCCGGGAGCGGAAGCGAGCGTACTCCTCGCGTCCCCAGATCGCCTTGATGCTCTCGCCGCCGATATTGCCCAGCGCGTAGCGTCTGACATGCTTCTCCCTTCCAAGGATATAGCACGTGTAGGAATGCATCAAGGCGACGCACGGGCTGACGTCGCCGTTCCAGGCCACGGCCACGGCGCCTTCGCCCACGAAACGGCAGTAGGCCAGCGATTTCAGCAACCGTGCCCGCTGGGTGACGGGCCCCTCGATCTCCTCAAGTAGGCGGGACAGGGGCTCGCGGGTGACGTGGCGAACGTCCATGCTCGGCAGCAGGATCTCCGGCGTCCCCTCGCCGTGCCCGTCGAGGGAGACTTTGCCGATAAACATCCCGTAGAGGATCTCGTCGCTCAGCTCTTTTGTATAGGGAAGGACGTTCGTGACGACGACGAAGCTCGCCCCCATCGTGTAGGCCAGGTGGCGCAGCCGCGGCAGCTGGTCGACGTTGCGCCGCATCGCCACGAACTCCAGGCCGACCTCCGGGTTGCGCCGAGGGCTACTTTCTCGCGCATAGCGCAGGGCGAGGACGTTGTCCTGCACGAGCCGGAAGTCGGCGCCCGCGCGCACGTCGGAGTAGGATTCCGGGGAGACGCCGTCGACCGAGACCACGATCGTATCCAACCCGGCCGCTACCAGACGCTCGGCCAGGGTGGGCGTGAGGAGGAGGCCGTTGGTGATGAGCTCGGTTTCGGCGCCGATCCCCTTGGCCAGCGCCACCATCTCCACGATGTGGGGATGCAGCAGCGGCTCGCCGAAGCCCCAGAGGCTGATCTTGCGCAGCGTCGGCACGGCGCCGAGGTCCCGGATCAGCCGCCGATAGACGTGGATGCTCAACGACCCCGGGGGCTCATCCCAGGAATGGCGCACGCAGGTGCGGCAGCTCAGGTTGCAGAGGCTGGTCGGCTCGACGTACACCCTGCGCAGGACCGAGTCGGCCCGGCGGATGAGCACCCCCTCCGGCGTCTCCCGTACCAATAGAGATGCCCCGGGAGACAGCCCCCAGCGCTCCCGCTGCTCCGCCGAGAGGAGCAATTCGCCGTCTTTGCCGACCAGTACCTTGTCCGCCATGGGCCTGCCCTGCCTCCGCCAATCGTTCGCCCAAGTATACCCGCCCGGCCGAGCCCATGTTTGTGACTAAGGTCACGTCCCGCCGGCAAGGCCCGGGCAGACCGATGAGCAGGCCAGGGGACCGCCAATGTCCATCTCTTCCCGACCGCGCCCGGCCCGGTCGGGATGCCATCCGAGGTTGTGGCCGGGAGTTCAGTAACCTGTCGCTTGCCAGTCATCTTGCTTTGATGCCTTTTGCTTGTATCTTGTTGGCCCCAGCGGGGCCCGTATTCCCAGCGGCCCGGTCGGGGCCGGAGACAGCGTAACCTAGATAGCCCGGCATAACGGTCGCTGCCGGGGCGCTCGCTACCGGGACGGCTCACGCTGGTCCCTCTAGCGCTCTTGTCATCCCCACGTAGGCGGGGATCCAGTCTCTGGTATGGGCACGCACCGGATGGATTCCCGCTTCCGCGGGAATGACCGGACCCGGGGGTCACCGACATAGGCGAAAACGTCACCAGCAGCTGCCTGCCGGCTACCGCAGGGGCCGCACTCCGTGCCGACCTCGACGTGCGCTACCAAGCGCCAGCTGCGCTCAGGCCTGGGTGCAGCGCGGGCACTCGCAGCCCGGCACCGGGTAACGCGGGACCAGCCGGTCGGCGTCAATTGACGAAGCCACCCCCAGCTGCACGAGCGCGGAGCGAGCGGCCTCTAGGATCGCGCCGAGCGAGGGATCGCTCACATGATAGAAGATCCGTTGCCCCTCACGCCTGTCGACCACCAGTCCGGCGTCGCGCAGTTCCGCCAACTGCTTCGAAACGTATGGCTGGGGCTTGGCGAAATAGGCGGCTAGATGGCAGACACACACCTCCTCGGCCCCGAGCAGCTCCAGCAGTTGCAGCCGGAAGGGATGGCCCAGGGCCCGGAACAGGTCCGCCTGTTTGTTTGCGATGCCGACCATGCCCGTCTTTCCCTCCAGTTAAGGTATGCCAATTGTGGTATATTTTAGGCCGGCGGGCGAGGATCGTCAAGTATTGGAGGCCGGCGGGGGTTCGGCGCAGTGGACAGGGTGCCGCCTTTAGGGGTAGACTAATCGTCGTTGTGGCCGTTCGCGATTGACTGCGTTGTGTCGACTAGACCGCGAAGGATGGCGGCCATGGAGAGACAATCTTGAAGGAAACCGAAGCAACCGAGATTGCCGCCGCTAGCGAAGCGGCGCCGCTTACGCCCTCTGAGGAAGATCGCTTCGACGCCGGAACCGTGCTGTCCCTGTCGGCCGCTCACTTGACGAACGACATGTACGGCTCGTTCATCGGCATCCTCTTGCCCCTTTTGATTGCCAAGCACAACCTGACCATGGCCGCGGCGGGCATTCTCGCTACCCTGCCGCGCTGGCCGGGCATCGCCATGCCGTTCCTGGGCTACCTGGCCGACCGCTACGACTCGCGCGTCTTCGTGATCTGGGGGCCGACGGTCACCGCCCTCACCGTCTCCTCCATCGGCCTGGCGCCAAACTACGCGACGATGGTCGTGCTTCTACTTGTGTACGGCTTCGCCACCGCCTCCTTCCACCCGGGAGCGGCCTCGATGGCAACACTGGCCAGCGGCCGCGCTTGGGGCAAGGGTACTTCGTACTTCATGACCGGCGGCGAGCTCTCGCGCACGATAGGCCCGCCGTTCATCGTGGCCGTGGTCTCGATCTTCTCCCTGGAGGGGGCCTGGATAGCCGCCCTGCCCGCTGTCGTCGTCTCGCTTTACAACTACCGGCGCATCGGCGGCAGGTCAAGTCGCCTGCCTGCGCGCCCGGCGCCCGCAGGCCTGCTCAAGGCGGTGAAGGCCGCCTATCGCCCCCTGATTCTCCTGGTGGGCGTCGTGACCTTCCGCTCGCTCGTCATCTCCGCCTTCCAGATCTACTACGCCACGTTCTTGACGAACAGCGGCGCCACGCTGATCTACGCAGGGCTGGCGCTGGCGGTGTACGAGGCGGGCGGCGTAATAGGGGCGTTCGCCGGCGGTCCGGTCTCCGACCGTTTCGGCCGCCGTTCGATAATGGCGGTCTCGCAGGCCCTCGCCGGGCCGCTCCTCTTCGGCGCCCTCGCCTGGAGCCAGCACCCGCTGGGGCTGGTCGCCGTATTCCTGGGCGGCCTGCTGGCGCTGAGCGCCGGCCCGGTCCAGCTCGCCATGGCGCAGGAGCTGCTCCCGGGCAACCGCAGCGTGGCGAGCGGCATCACGATGTTCCTGAGCTTCGAGGGGACGATCTTCGCGACGCTGTTCATCGGCTTCACCGCCGACGCGATGGGGCTGCAGGGTGCCCTGGGGTGGAGCGTGCTGATCTCTATGCTCTCGCTGCCGTTCACGCTGCTACTGCCGGAGACGCGTAGCGCCATCTCCAGCCACTAAACCGAAGCCAAGGGGCAAGCGACCTTCTTCAACCTGATAGGGCAACCAAGCGGTAGCGCGGGGGCTTGCCCCCCGCGGTCCGGCCAAGCCTACACCCCGGGCCGCAGCGCTCCCCCTAGCAACCCGCGCAGAACTCCGCGCAGAGCGAGCATTAGCCCCAGCACCACGCCGCAGGCGGCGCCGAAGCCGATGGCGGCCTGGCGGTCGAGGAGCACCTTCACGTCGCCCTGCACCTGGCTGGCCAGGAGGAACACGGCGGCCGAGTTGTGCATGTTGACGGTACTCGCGGCCATGAACAGGCTGCCGCTCTGCTGCATATCGGCCTCGCGGCAAACCAGCACCTGCGCCCCCGCCTGATCCAGGGAGGCCTGGCCGGCCATCGTGAGGATGGTGCCGCCCATGACGAAATGCGCCTCGTCCGCGTGCAGGAGGCCCGTTGCGCCCTGGGTCACTTGCACCTCGCGGGCGCTGACTCGCAGAGCCCCCGTCTGCTTCAGGTTGACGTTCTGGCCGTCCACCGACCTCACCGCACCCTGCCTGAGGTTCACCCGCTCTGCCGTAACGTTGCGGGCCCGGCTCAGCGTCATCTCTACGTCGTGGGCGGATACGTCGCGCACTTCCTGCTGATACGTCCTCTCGCTGTTCACGGCCTGCTCGCTCCTTCTTCGGCCTGGTAGCATGGCGCATACCTCCGGCTAGGGTGATTGTGCTCCCTGCGCATCATCGGGCATCTTAGTAATTGTATCAGCTTAGGCGGCAGGCTGTCAGCAAACAGACCACAGTACTGGCGAGCTCACTCCGGCACCCCGGGCGAGAGGATGCCTTGAGCACGTCCAACGGGCCGACCGTGGCTCCTTCGGCGCCCGGCGGGCGCGGCCGGCGACGTGTGCTATAATTCGCCCTGCTGCGAGGAGGGGACGAGAGGAAGTGGTTTCGCGAGGATCCTCAGGGGAACGAAGGGGAGAGGACGGGGCTCTGGTCGCATCGGGGCACCGGCGTCAGGGCTTCGCCGCGGCCATCCTCGGGTTGGTCCTGAGTGGTCTGCTCGTCGCCGCCGCGGGCTACGGGGTCGCCAGCTGGGCCGGCGCCGACCGCCAGGCAGAGATGGGCGCGACATATCAGAGCCTGCCCCCCTACGAGGGGGCAACGTTCGAGCGCTCCGAGGAACGCTGGGAGAATCTGCTCGTCTATTGGCAAAGCGAGGGCGTTTTGCCGCGCATCGTCGGTTACTACAGGTCCGAAGACCCGATATCGGCCGTGCTCAGCCACTACAAGGAATGCCTGCTTGCCAACGGCTGGGAGGAGTACCACGAGCCGTGGTCCCTCTACCCAACCTACCGGCGGGGCCCCTATCACATCGCGATCCTCTTCCAATACCCCTACGCGCAGGACTGGCTCCCCGCCCAGAGCTACCAGGTGCATCTATGGTCCCAGCCGCTCCTGGAGGAGCTGCTGGGACGCAGCCTGGCCGGGGCCGCCAATTGACCATCCCTAGGGTCGCGGGGCAAAGCAGGCTTCGAGCCTCGCCGCCGCCATCTCTGCCGGCCCGTTGGAGATGCTGCCTTTGAGCTTCTTATATCTGCTTGCCATAGCCTTCGGACTGGCGATGGACGCCTTTTCCGTCGCCATCGCTTCCAGCTTCGCCTTGGGGACGCTCACCTACGCCCAATGGTTCAGGATGTCCCTCTCCTTCGGCCTGTTCCAGTTCCTGATGCCGATCGTCGGCTGGGCCGTGGGGTCGGCCGTGGCCGACCGCATCGCCGCCTACGACCACTGGGTGGCATTCGCTCTCCTCGCCTACGTCGGCAGCAAGATGATCTGGGAGTCCTTCGCCGACGAGGAACGCGAGAAGCGGGGCGATCCAACCCGCGGCACCACGCTGATCGTCCTCTCCGTCGCCACGAGCATCGACGCCCTCGCCGTCGGCCTCGGCCTGGCCCTGCTTCAGGTGCCAGTGCTCTTTCCCGCCCTCGTCATCGGGGTGGTAGCGGCCGGGATGACCTTGCTGGGCATGCGCATCGGCCACCTCGCCGGCGGTCTCCTCGGCCCCTGGATGGAGCGGCTGGGCGGGCTCGTTCTCTGGGCCATAGGCATCAACGTCCTCTTCGAGCACCTGCTTGGCTAGTGCCCACCAACCCCCTCCAAGCAAGTGGAAGAGGCGCCCGCCCTTGGATGGACAGACACCCAGGCCCGTTCTTTCGCCAAGTGCCTGGTACGAATCTTGCTTTAGCATCGTTGTATGGAGCGCACATACCAGCGCGGCAGGCCTCCAACCCCTTGCGGAGGCGGGCGTGGTCGCCCCGCAGACGACATGCGCCGCGGCGGTAGTGCCGGGAATTCTCGATGCTCCCGCGAGGAGCATTGCAGGGGTGGGCCGTGTCTTTCTTGGAGATCGGGGTGTATCCTCGCTGGCTAGGCAAAATCAGAGCTTCCCTCGTGGCTCTCCCGCTCCACGGCCGCCGCCAACTGAGCCGCCGATTACTGTCTCGCAACACGGGTCAACGGCTCGCACCGCGCCCCACAGCGAAGACGGGAGAGGGTGCGCCGCTCCCTCGCGATGAGATCGACGAGAACGCGCTCGCCGCCAGCAGCGGCATCGCGATGATCGGGCTCTCCACCCTGGACGTGAACGAGCTGCTTAGGCGGCTCACCGCGCGGATTGTGCAGAACATGGGTGCCACCGCGGGTGCCATCCTCCTCTACGACGTGGACGAGCAGGTGCTGAAGCCTGGCTTCTACTACGGCTACGGTGAGCTGGATATGAGCACCGTTCGCGTCCCTCTCGGCCGTGGCTTCGCCGGGCGCGTGGCAGCAGAGCGCCAGCCCGTGGCCATCGACGATCTGGCCCAGGGTGCAACGCTGGTCAATCCGTCCATCAGGAAGCGCGGCATCAGGGCGATGGCCGGCGTGCCCATCATGGTCGGCGATAACCTCCTGGGAATAGCTCACGTCGACCGGATCGACGTTCACCACTTCGGCACCCGTGAGGTGCGCTACCTGGCCGGCATGGCAGCCCAGGCGGCCCTCGCCATCCAGCGGGCGACGCTCCACCAACAGTTGGCCGCTGCCAACCGGGAGCTCGCCAGCGCCAACCAGCGTTTGCAGACGGTCATCGAGACCATCCCCGCTGGCGTCGTGATTCTGGACGCCGAGGAGGGCCGCGTGACCTCTGCGAACCTGGCGGCCGAGCGCGTCTGGGGCTGCTCGCCATCGCCCGAGGCCGGCTTCGCCAACCTTCAGCGCCGGTATGGCTTCCACCACCCCAACGGCGAGCCTTACGATTGGCAGGAGCTGCCCATGGTTCGCTCCATCCGTGACGGGCAGACCGTAGCGGGTGAGGAGATGGTTGTGCGCCGGAGCGACGGCAAGGAATTGCTCGCCTTGGTCAGTTCCGCCCCCCTCCAAGACGTCGAGGGCAATGTTAGAGGGGCCGTCGTCGTCTTCCAGGATACGAGCAGCATGGCCCTGGAGCGGATCAAGGACGAGTTCGTCTCCGTGACCGCCCACGAGCTGTTCACGCCCTTGACGATCATCAAGGGCACCGCCCAGCTGCTATCACGCCGGGTGGAGAGCGAGGAGGGCAACGCGGAACTGCTGGAGGCCCTCCAGACGATAGATGGGCAGGCGAACTGGATGGTCCACCTGCTGCAGAAGCTGGCCGACGCCTCCGAGCTGCGCCTCAACACGCCACGCCTGCGCCGTTCGCCTACCGACCTCGTGTGGCTCGCCCGTCTCACCGCGCGTCGTTTCCAGGCCACGACCGACAAGCACGACATCGTGCTGTCCAGCGAGGTCGACAAGATTGTGGGCCTCTGGGACAAAGACCGCATCAACAGGGTCATGGCGAACCTCGTCGAGAACGCCATCAAGTACAGCCCGCAGGGCGGCCGCGTGAAGATCGAGGTCCGGCTCACGGATAGCAATGCCGCACCCGACGACCGGGCGAAGTCGTCTACCGGCGAGCGACGATGGGCCTTGGTGCGAGTCGTCGACCACGGGATCGGCATTGCCAAAGAGGAACAGGCCCACCTCTTCCGGCGCTTCTATCGGGCGGGGCCCTCGCAGTATCAGGAGGCCGCCGGACTCGGACTAGGGCTGTACATCGCCAACCGCATTGTCGCCTCCCACGGCGGCCATATGGGTGTGGCCAGCGAGCCCGGCCGCGGCAGCAGCTTCTACTTCACGCTCCCCCTCCACGAGGCCCCTCCTACC
Source organism: Chloroflexota bacterium (assembly GCA_021847625.1). Next base: position 639 of record JAJZQK010000051.1, on the reverse strand, counting down.
GTCGAGGCGACGCCCGGGCTGGAGCCATAGGGAAGGTTCCCCTGAAACGGTCTCACATTCCCGGATACGTAATGGCGGACGGCCTCCCTCGGCTGCGCCCAGGGACCATGTCTGTCCGCCCCTGGGAGCCGCCTGAGGCTGACAACTACTCCAACAAATTCGCTCCCGCCTAGTGGTGGGAGTGGCAGGAACGGCCACCCGGGCGAATTGGCTGTAGCGCGGGGGCTCGTCTCCCGCGGTCCGGTCGCCCTGACAGACGGACAAGGTGCCTCCGGGGGTATGGCAGGCTACGCCGCGGGGGATAAACCCCCGCGCTACGTCCGGAAAGCTCCCTTTCAGACTCCTCGCCAAGCAATTAGCTGGAACATATGCTCAGGCTGGTCCGCCCGGGCGAACGGCCGTTCGCCCCCACAAGAATAGGCATAGCCTTATCCCCCTCTCGTCATATGCTCACACCTTCTTGGTCATATCCCAGGATATGACCAAGAAGGTGACTACCGGGACATCACGCCCGTGAGCGGTCGCCTTAGAATGTCCTCAGAAGCTGAAACAAGGAGGTTTGAGGACACGGATATCGGAAACCGCGCGGGCGAGGTGAAGCATCGCGACTGGGTCGTGGGGTTGGTGCTGAGATCGGAA
>JAJZQK010000050.1 GCA_021847625.1 Chloroflexota bacterium | reverse complement strand
CCATCCCCCTGGGCTGCGCCCAGGGACCGAGGTCTGGCCGCCACCGGCCGGCAGACAGGGTCCCTGGGGCCGCAGGCCCGAGGGAGACGCCGGCCGCTACGGGAGTAGGTAGGCAGCCGTCGATGCCATCTTCATCCGACGCCGGTGGCGCCGGTTCCGGTCATTCCCGCGGAAGCGGGAATCCATCCGGTGCGCGGCCAGAGGGCGGACGCCGTTCGCCCCTACAAATAACGTTGGATCCCCGCTTGCGCGGGGATGACTTCAGCTCCTCGATGTGGGTGATGACCAGCACCGTTGGATCCCCGCTTGCGCGGGGATGACGTACAAGGGCACGGAGCTGCGCTACGTGGGGTGGTTGGATCCCCGCTTGCGCGGGGATGACAGGGGCGCCGGCAGAGCCCGTGTGACCCCTTTCGGTAGCGAGCAGCCCAACATCCACTGCTGTGTCGGACTACTCAGTAATGGATGACGACCGGCGTGCCGGCGCTGGTATAAGCCCAGAAGAAGCGTGAGTCGTCGAATTGGATGCCCAGACAGCCGTGGCTGGTGGGGACGCCGAAGGGCGAGTCCCACTTCCAGTAGTTGTAGTGAATGGCGTTCCCCCGGTAGGTGAAGTACTGGGTGAAGTAAACGTTCTCTATGTTGTAGTAGTCGACCCCTTGCACCTCCAGGCTGTCGCTGTCCATCGTCTCGTTCAGGACGCGGCGATTGATGGGAAGGATGCCGGTCGGGGTCTCCCAGTCGGGCCGGCCGCTGGACATGACCGCCCAGTACAGGGGCGTGTCGTCGTAGTACGCGGTGAGCACCGCCTGGGTCAAGTTGGCATCCAGCCAGCGCCCTTTCAGCTTCTGCGCAGGCTCGGGTGGCTTATCCGGCTTGGGCTTGACCAGGCCGTTCGAGTAGACGTAGCGGCCATCGCCGATCTGAGCCCAGTAGTTGTTCGTCCCGGTGACCTGCTCCCCTTCCACCCAAGCGGACACCTCCAAGCTGGTGCCTTTCTCGACCTCTCCGACCAGGTCGAAGTTCGTGCCCGGGCCACCGCGCACGTTCATGGTGCGCTGCGCCAACCAGCCCGTGGACACGCCGGCCTTCTGCGCCGGCTGCGCTTGGTTCCCGGTCCTATCCTCCGCTCTCGCCGGCTGCACGACGAGCACCGACGCCATCATCGCCACCACCAGCGCCAACGATACCATCCTCATTCAACATCCCCCTTGCCCAGACCCTACCGCCCGCGTGACACGACGCAGTGGCTTCCGAGAAGCCGTCCCTGGTGTCCACACCACCATCTCCACCGCCAACTGGGTCATCTGCCGTGATCTCGAGCCCCAGGCCCATTGCCCGCGGAGGCACTGCGCGCCTGCCCCGTCGTCCGGAGGCGCGTCGACCCGCCAACGATAGCCTATGGGCGTTCGCAATACACGTGCCAGCCGGGGGTAAGCCGGGCGGGGTGGCCCGGCCCGCGCGCCAGGCGATAGGCGACGGCGGCGGGACCGGCGGGGCTAGACCACCCAGAACCAGTTGACGAAGAGGGCCGTGAGCAACCCGAACATCGGTAGGCTCACCGCCGTGATCAGGCGGTCCAGCCATGGGCGTCGCTCGGTCCAGGCGGCCAGGGTCAAGAAGACCGGGAAGAGGACGGCCATGAAGCGGGCCGCGCTCTCGGTGGGCCCGCTGCCGGAGGGAGAGGTGAGGGCCACCGTAATGGAAGCGAAGACGTAGAGGCTGTAGACGGCCGGCCAGCGCCGCAGGCTTACCAGCGCAACCCCCAAGAAGGTCAGCACGCTGGCGGTGTTGACGAGCGACCAGAAATACCTGGCATCATGGACACCGGTCGCCGCGACAACCAAGGCCCGCCAGATGGTGTCCCAGGGCAAGGCGAAGGAGCGCGCCCAGCCGTTCTGCGCGTGGACGAAGGCGAGGGCGTCGCCCACCTGCCACAGCAGGTAGCCCATAAAGATCTCTAAACCCAGCAGCGGCAGCAGCGCGCTCGGTAGGTACCGCCAAGGGATGTGGCCCTCGCGGCGCCAGGTGGCCAGCAGCTCCCAGGCAAACGGCAGCGCGAGCAGAACCCCCTGCGTCCGCGTCAAGGCGGCGAGCATCCCGAACAGGCCGGCCAGCCACCACCTGTGAAGGCGCAGGTAGTAGAGCGAACCGGCCGCCGTCAGCAGGAAGAGCGGCTCGGAGTAGGCCGCGTTGAAGAAGAAGGCCGCCGGGAAGATCGCCAGAAACCAGATCGCCCGCTGCGCCATGGCCCGGCTACCGTCCAGCAAGGCGAGCTTGTAGACGAAGAAGAGACCGCCCAGGTAAGCGAGACTCGCCACCAGTACGCCCGCCAGGGGAATATTCCGGCCACCCACAATCACGTTTGTCGCGATAATCAGCACGGGATACAGGGGAAAGAAGGCCACGTTGTTGTAGTTGGCGTAGGTCGGATCCGTTATCCTGTATCCGTGGAGGATGATGTCCAAGTACCACCCGCTGTCCCAGCGCCAGCTGATGTCGATCGGCACGGGCGCACCCGTGGTCCACGGTGGAAGGCCCAGGCTCATGTACTCGGGGATCGTCGTCGCCGCGAAGACGCCGACGAGGTAGAAGCCCACCTTCACGGCGAGGAAGACGGTCAGCACGCCCGCCAACGTCCCCGTATGGGCGCGAACGCCGGCGACGGCCCGGGCCAGGCCCGAACGGCGATAGGCATCTAGCTGGCTACCGACTATGTGTCGCATTGTCCTAGTTTGCTGCTCATAGGCCATTTGCCTGATCCTCCGTAGATGTCTGGTTGACGAAGAAGAACAGCGGCGCCCGCACCTCCGTCAACGGATAGTTGAAGGTCCAGTCTTGCACCATCACCCCGATCCAGTACGGGTCGGCGCTGGCGTCCGGGGCCTCGTGCCAGTTCCAGACGAAACGCAGCGGCCTGCCCGGAACGAGGTTCAGGGGCGAGATGGAGTAGTAGGAAGCCGCGCTGCTCCGCAGATCCTCCACTCTCAAGTGGAGGCCCACGTTGGCGGCCAATTCCGATTGGCTCCTCACGACGACCTCCACCTTGTATCCGGTGCCCCCGGCGGTGATCGGCTGCACGCGGACCGACTGGACCAGGACCACCGGGTCGCCGGGGCTTATGTCGGCGAGGGACCGCAGCGGCAGGCCGGGCAGGGGGATGGGCCAGACGAACACGCACATCACCAACACAATGGCCGAGTAGGCCACCCGCAGGTGCCCGACGGACAGGGCCCGGAAGGCCGCGACGGCGCCGACGGTCAGAATCAGGGCAAGCACTGAGAGCAGCGGCAGCAGCGAGGACAGGCCCAGCAGCCCGAAGCGCAGGGTGCCGACGTTGGCCGCCAGTTGGCCCGCGGCCAGGTACGGCAGCCAGACATCCAGAAGCGGCACGAGGGGGACCTCCGCCACCAGCGGCGTCGTCGCCGAGGCGGCGAACATGATGCCGATCGACACGGCAATGAGCGGCACTGACAGCCAGCGCACCCAACGCCAGCGGCCGATAGCCAGGCCCACGGCGACGCCGGCGAACGGCAGCATCGGCACGAGGAAGCGCGGCCCGGGCGTCCAACCGCCAAAGGGTAGGAAGTAGGCCGAGTTGTAGGTCAGGAAGAGGACGACGACGGCGATGAGCACCAGCGCTTCCGGGCGCCAGCGCGGCTGGCGAAGAAGCGCAAACGCACCAAGAGGGGCCAAGATCAGAAACGGCGAGTAAGTCAGCAGCCCCTTCCCCGAGAACAGCAGGTCCATCACCACCGCCCCGCTCGGCGCCGTGAGACCGAAGATGCCCTGGTGCATGCCGGCGAACTGCTGGAGATACACGTGCTCGTAGGACAGCGAGAAGGGGCTGTCGAAGTTAACGTAGTTGTACAGCCCCAGGATCAGGGCGAAGGGCAACCCGCCTAGGACATACAAGGCCAGGTTGCGCCAAGTGCGCAGGCGCACCAACAGGTAGACCAGGAGCACAGCGCCGACGATGACCAAGGGGTACTCGGTGAGGACGGCGGCGCCCACCAGCGCCCCCGCCAGGGCAACCCAACGCCCGCTATCCTGTCTCCGGGTCGCCACGAAGAGCACGTAGAAGGCAGCGAAGCCGAAGAACGCCGAAGTAGCGTGGCCGAAGTACAGCACCGCGAACGGGAAGGCCAGGGTACCCAACCCGAAGGCCACCGCGCCAACCAGGGCCGGCAGGCGCGCCACGCCCATGTGCCAGGTCATGCGGTACACGAGGACCCCCAGCATGGCGGACGGCACGGCCACGACGACGAGATTGAGCAGGTAGACGATCATCTGTAGGTTGAGCGGCCAGAGGCCGAGATCGACGAACGCGCTGCGCATGATCAAATATGCCGGCAGGGAGAACATCGATATGCCTATGGGCTTGTCACTATAGTAGTGACCGGCGAAGTATCCCTTGTCTACCGTGTTGCTTTGGTAGGCGTCAATCGTCATCGTGCCACGCTCGGCCACGGAAAGCACTAGGTCGAGGCGGCTCAGCCCGTTCGGGCCGGGCGATTGAATGAAGTAGCTGTAAATGGATAACAGACCTAGGAATAAGAGTATTTCCGCCAAGGCCCACCTGGTGGGCACCATATCCCTCATAAACCAACCACCGTATGCGTAAGTAGTCCTCGCGCGCTCGGCCCAGATTTGCCGGGCCGGCGACTGCCTCGCCCATTTCCTGCACGGCAGCGCCGGCCGGGGGCCCTTCGAACGGACGAAGGGTAAACCGCATGCGCCCGGATAAGCACAAGCCCGCAAGGACTTTCCCCTTGGCATCACCCGGCCAAGCCGGACGGCCAATGATCACGTTAGGCCATGCCCATATGGAAGGACCGCTTTCACCTTATGGCAACTGGCGTGCCACGATCTCCCAGGGACCTGGCGACGACGGCCTCAGGCAGCGGCAAAATGCCGAGATTAGGGTAGGGTTGAGGTGATGCGAGCGCTTAGTAGCCGCGCTGCTTGTTCACGAGGTTGGCCGGCAACCCGCCGGCAACGTACCGCTGGAAGTTCGCGACGAAGAGGACAATCGCGCGTTCCTCCCAGCCGGGCACGTTGTCCACCGTGTGGGAGGAGATGAGGAGGTTCGGGGCATCGTAGAGGGGACTCTCGGGGGGAAGCGGCTCCTCGGCGAAGACGTCGAAGGCGGCGCCACCAAGTCTGCCCGCCACCAAGGCGCGCAGCAGGGCCTCCTCGTCCACTATGCCGCCGCGGGCAATGTTGACGAAGACGACCCCCGGCTTCATCAGGGCAAACTCCCGCTCGCCGATGAGGCCGCGCGTCCGCGGCGTGAGGGGGGCGGAGAGGACCAGGTAGTCAGCACCGGCGAGCAGTTCGTCGAGCCGGCTGCTCGGCAGTACCTCGTCCACGCCGGGCGGCACTTCGCCGGCCGCGCGCCGCAGGCCGACGACGCGCATGCCCAGCGCCTTGGCCTTGGCTGCCACCGCCAGCCCAACGTCGCCCAGGCCGATGATCCCGAGCGTCTGCCCGCGCAGACCGGCAGGGGTTATCTTGTGCCACGTCCGCTGGCGCTGGTAGGTCTCCAGCTCGGGTATGCGCTTGGCGAAATGGAGCATGGCCGCCAAGGCGTACTCTGCCAGAGCGTCGCCGTAGACCCCGGGAGAGCGGCTGAGCAGCACGTCGCTCGCCACCAGTTCTGGAAAGAGCACGGCGTCGACGCCCGCCCAGGCCACGTGCACCCAGCGCAGCGCCTGGGCCCGCGGCCAGAGCGACTCCAAGACAGAGGAGGGGGTCCAGATGAAGACTACCTCGGCCGCGGCGACCTCCCGCACGAGCACCGCCTCGTCCTCGGCGATGACGACCTCGGCCCGCTCGCGCACGGGGTCCAGCCCGGCCCAGAACGGCTCGTCAGGGGGGCCGATGACAAGGACCTTCTTGCGTGCCGTCGACCTGCCACCGTTCTTCTCGTCCATACGCCCCCCTACTGTGCTAGGTATGATCCATTCTACCCTACGTCAGGCCAAAAGCAAGGCCGCTCGGTCGGCTTACCAGGAAACCGTGAGCCTCCTCGTCAGCGTCGGCAGGCGGTTACGAAGGAGGTTGACTTACCCCCCCCCCACGGCATAATTAGGTATCGTGGGGTGAATCACTATGCTGCAAACCGGTGTGCCCAACTTAGACCTGGTCCTCGGCGGCGGGCTGTCCGAGCGGGACGTGCTCCTCTTAGCCGGGCCGCCGGGCGCCGGTAAAACGACACTCTGCCTGCAGATCGCCTTCCAGGCCGCCGCCGAGGAGCGGAACGTGCTCTACGTCTCCACTCCTTCCGAGCCGCCCAATCGGCTGCTCGAGCACGCGCGGTCGTTCTCGTTCTGCGATGAGGTCCTTATCGGCAGGCGCCTGTTCACGGTAAACATCTACCCCCTCGCCAAGCAGAGTCTGGAGAAGGTCGCCGATGGTCTCATCCAGGCGGCGGGCGAACGCGAGGCCAGCCTTGTCATCCTGGATGGGCTGATGACCGTCGGCTACCTCCATCCCGACGCGCGGGAGGTGCGGGCCTTCCTGTCCGAGTTGGGGGCAACCTTCTCAGCGCAGGGCCGCACGACCATTATTACGAGCAGCCGCGAGCAGGTAACCCGCGAGCGGGCAGTCCCCGAGGCGACGATGGTCGACGCCATCCTCGAACTAGGGATGGAGGAGTTCGGCACCCAGGCCATCCGCACGGTCCAGGTGCGCAAGGCGCGGGGCCTCGCCCCCCTCCTCGGGCAGCACTCGCTGCGCATAGACAAACGCGGCCTCGCCGTCTCGCCGCGGCTGGAGGCGCTGGCGGTGCCATCCACGAGCAGCCTCAACACGGAGAAGATGCCGCTGGGGCTGCCCGAGCTGGATGCGATGATGGAGGGCGGGCTGCCCGCGGGCAGCGTCACCCTGCTGGCGGGTGCCCTCGGCACGGGCAAGACGCTCACCTGCCTGCACTTCCTCGCGGAAGGGGCCCGGCGCGGCGAGCCGGGGCTCCTCGTGGGCTTTCGCGAGAACCCCGAGCTGCTGATCGCCAAGGCGCAGTCATTCGGCCTGGACCTGCGAGCCGCCGTGGACTCCGGGCTGATGCACATCTCCTATCGCCTGCCGATCGACCTCGTCTTCGACGACCTTATGGGGGAGGTGTGGCAGCAGGTGGAGCACCATGCTCCCCGACGGCTCGTCATCGACAGCATCACCGACCTCCAAGAGGGCATCGTCGAGGGCCGGCACCAGCGGGGGCTCATGTCGGCCCTGTCCGCCCTTCTTAGGGCCAAGAACGTCACTTCGATCATCACCAAGGAGATCGCCCAGGTGGTAGGGCCGGAGCTGGACTTTTCCGACACCCCGCTGGCAGTCCTGGCCGAGAACCTGCTGCTACTGCGCTACGTGGAGTTCCACGGCGACCTCTACCGCATCCTCTCGATCATCAAAATGCGTGATAGCCGCCACGACCACTCGATACGCCAGTACGTCATCGACCAGCAAGGATTGAACGTGCTCGGCAAGATGGAGACCGCTGAGGGGGTACTCACCGGTATCGCCCGGCTGCCGGGGGAGGCCCGCGTCAAGAGACGGGAGGGCAACCCGCGGAGAGGAGACGCGGAACAGTGAGGAGAGCGACTCCCGCCTTTCACGATCTGGGCCATCTTCTTATCGCCCACGAAGCCGCTACCCGAGCGAACCCAACCGACACAGTAGCGGGGACGGAGGCGGTCCTTGACAAGCTGGACGCTCGGCTGACCGTCCTCTTGGGGGGGGGAAGGCTTCCGCAGCCTCTTCGCCCGCGCCCTTCATATGGCCAAAGGGGAGCATCCCCTCTTGGCGGCGGTCGAGGCCACGCCGGCCAAGGATAACCCCGGGGCAGCGATTCGTCTGCAGGGTCTGCGCGAGAGCACCGCGAGTGGCGACCCGGCCGCGGTCGCGGAAGGGCTAGCGGCCCTGGTCGGCAACTTCATTTGGCTGCTCGCCAGGTTCATTGGCCGCAGCACAACCGTGCGTGAGATTCAGAGAATATGGCCTGACCTATCCCTACCCGAAACAGGCCCAGGCGAACGGGAGGAGCAAGAGTGAGCGAGGAGAACGAGCGCGTGAAGATAGAGAGACTGGCCACGGGCGTGCCCGGCCTCGACGAGGTCCTCGGCGGCGGCCTGCCCGAGTACTCCTTCAACCTCATCGCCGGGGGGCCGGGCACCGGCAAGACGATGCTCGCTCATCAGATCGTGTTTGCCAACGCCACGGCTGACCGCCCGGCGCTCTATTTCACTGTGCTGGGCGAGCCAACCCTCAAGATGCTGCGCTACCAGCAGCAGATGGCCTTCTTCGACCATGCCAAGGTGGGCGACATCATCAGGTTCATCAACCTCAGCGACATCGCCGCGGATGGGAACCTGGCCTACGTGCTGGAGACCATTGTGCAGGCCGTCGAGGAGGCGGGCCCGGGCATCGTCGTCGTCGACTCCTTCCGCACCCTGGTGCGCACGGTAGGCGGCGGCGCGAGCAGCGAGCTAGAGATGCAAAACTTCGTCCAGCGCCTCGCCCTGTACCTCACCAGCTGGGAGGCGACGACGTTCTTGTTGGGCGAGTACGGCGGGGGCGAGCAGGGGGACAACCCGGTCTTCACGGTGGCCGACGGCATCCTCTGGCTCCACCGCAGCGTCAAACGCAACTCTATCGTACGCAAGCTGGAGGTGGTGAAGATGCGCGGCCAAGCACCACAACCGGGCCTGCAAACCTTCCGCATCACCGACAACGGCCTTAGCATCTTCCCGCGGATACCGCAGCGAATAGGGGAGTCCCGCCGGCCCGTGCCGGAGCGGCGCGCCTCCACGGGGCTGGCCGGCCTCGACGAGATGCTGGGCGGCGGTATTCCGGAGGGCGATGCGGCACTCATCGCCGGCCCCTCCGGCTCTGGCAAGAGCGTGTTCGCCACCCAGTTCATCGCCAAGGGGGTAGAGCGGGGCGAGCCCGGCATAATCGCCGTCTTCGAGGAACACCCCTTTGAGTACCAGCAACGGGCGCTCAGCCTGGGCTTCGACCTCGACGCGATGGTGCGCCAGGGGAGGCTGCGGGTGATCAACCTGCGCCCGCTGGACCTCTCTGTGGACGAGACGCTGCACGAGATAGTCCTGTCGGTGCACGAGGTCAGAGCGAAGCGGGTGGTGATCGACTCCCTCTCCGGCTTCGAGCTGGCGCTGGCGCCGACCTTCCGTACCGACTTCCGGGAGTCGCTTTATCGGTTGGTTGGCATGCTGACCGGCCTGGGCATCACGGTTCTGATGACGATGGAGGTGGTGGAAGACTTCGGCCAGCTGCGCTTCAGCGCCCACGAGATCTCCTTCGTCACCGACGACATCATCCTCCAGCGCTACGTCGAGGTCGAGGGCGAGCTGCACAGGGTAATCACGGTAGTCAAGATGCGCAGCAGCGACCACAGCAAGGCTCTGCGGGAGTACCAAATCACGCCCCACGGCATCGTGGTGGGCGAGAAGCTCGGCAACTACCGAGGGATCATCACGGGCGTGCCCCAACGCGTCGAAGCAGCACGGCCAGCCTATCCCGGCCTCACCGCCGAAGAAGCAATGGTCCTGCGGGCGCTGATCGAGCTGCGGGAGGGCACGGCCGAGGCCGTGGCCCAGGCAACGCACTTGCCACGGTCGGAGGCGACGGCTGCCCTCAACCGCCTGGTGGCGCTGAGCTACATCATCCGCGTGGGTGATGGCGGGCAGGCGGTGTTCCGTCCGGTCGAGCAGGCGCTGTAGTGACAAGCGGAGGCAAAGCCATGGCAGACGAGTACGAGTCGACGCAGCGCATACTGCCGATGGTAACCCGGATGATCGAGGCAATGTCCGAGGCAGTGCTTATCATCGACCACCCCGGCAGGGTGGTGGCGATCAACCAGGTAGCCCTCGACCTGCTCGACCTCCCAGACAAGGGGGCTGCTCTACGTCCGCTAGATGAGTACGAGCAGCTGATTCGGGGCTGGAGGGTCGGCGAAGAGCCGTTCGCGCCGACGGAACTAGGCAGGGCCCTGGACGGGCAGACGATTCCCCGCCAGGTGGCGACGCTGACCACCGCCGCGAACGTGGAGCGCATCGTCGAGTTCACCGCCACACCCATCGTGGATGAACGAGGGCGGGTTATCCTGGCATTCATGATCGCCTCAGACATCACCCGCGAGGAACGCACGCGAGGCTACTGGCAGGCGGTGGCCACCGCAGCCCGCGGGCTCTCCGGCGCCGTCGAGTTGGATCAGGTGTTGGAGATGGTGCTCGACCAGATGATAGCAGCCCTGGGTGGCCAGGTGGCCATCGGCGTCTGGCAGATGGAGGACGAGGACCGGCGGCTCGCTCTCCTGGCCAGCCGCAGGCTGAGCGAGAGCACCCTGGCGATGCTTCGCTCGCTGCCTCTGGACTGCGAGACACTCATCTGCGAGGCGGCACGCACGCGGCGGGCGCAACACATAGACGACGCCAGGCAAGTGGCGCTCCGGCATGAGTTAGACCGTCGTCTGGCCGAAGGGGAGAACCTGGGCAGCCTGACCGTGGCCCCCCTAGTGGTGCAGGACCGCCTGTTCGGCGTGATGGCCTACGGCTTGCACGCTTCGCATCGGCTTTACGAAGATGACGACCGTGCAGTCGAGGTAGTCAGCGGCCTCTTCGCGGAGGCGATCGACCGGGCGATGCTGCACCGCGAGATGCAGGAGATCAACCGCGAGCTGGTGGTGGCGGGCGTGCGGGAGCAGGAACTGGCCGAGGAGTACGAGGCGGCAAGGAATGAGGTCACCAGTATCCTCGAACGCATTAGTGACGCATTCTTCGCCGTCGACCGGCAGTGGCGATTCACCTATGTGAGCTTGCGAGCGGCGCAGGTCCTACGGACGTCACGAGAGGAGATCATCGGCAGAAAGATCTGGGATGCGTTCCCCGAGGCCTTGGGCTCGCCGTTCCAGAGAGAATGCGAGCGGGCTCTGTCAGAGCAGGTTGCCGTGACGTTCGAGGCCTGCTATCAGCCCTTCGCGACGTGGTTCGAGGTCCACGCTTACCCTGCTCACAACGGGCTGACAGTATACTTCCAGGACATCACCGACCGCAGACGAATCGAGGAGTTTCGCGAGGAGTATATACGTCTCATCTCCCACGACCTGCGCGGCCCCCTCACGATCATACTGGGAATGGGGCAGTGGCTGGAACGCCAGCTGGCGGGAGCGGCAAGGCCGCGGGAGGCATCCATGGCGGGGCGCATCGTCACCAGCGCCCACCGGATGACTTCGATGATCCAGGACTTGGTGGACTCCGCCCGCCTGGAGGCGGGCAAGACGGACCTGCACAAGGGGCCGACCAACCTCCT
>JAJZQK010000049.1 GCA_021847625.1 Chloroflexota bacterium | reverse complement strand
TAGTCCGGCCTTATCCTTGCTGCACGGCCGGCCGGTTCCGTCATTCCCGCGGAAGCGGGAATCCAGCCAGTGCGCGGCCGGAGGGCGAACGCCGTTCGCCCCTACAAATAACGTTGGATCCCCGCTTGCGCGGGGATGACAGGGATGCCGGCAGAGGCTTCGTTGGCCCTCCCGGTAGCGAGCACCCGGGCAGCAACAACTACGGTTGGACTATTTAGAGTGGCCCTGGAAACAAGAGCCCCGTGCCCACGAAGAGCACCGCCCCCACACCGATCAGCAGCAATGTCAATATCAGGAATATGGCGGTGGCGCTGGCCTCTCCCTCTTGGCCCGTGCCTATGAATTCCGGTAGCCGCTTATCGCGCTCTGCCACACCGCTCGCCTCACTTTCTTCCCAACGTCCCAGGGGTCTACCGGCACGAAGCGCTAGGCCGCCTTCTTGGAACCTCCGCCGAGCGAGGACGGCAAGATGTCCTTGACCGCCGACATGCCCTTGTCTCTCAGCAAGCGCCGCGATTCCGTCCCGCTGCGGGGAGCGGTGAACAGACCAATCAGCAAACCGATCGCAAAGTATTTGATCGCCGTGTATGCTAGCCTTAACACGATGTGTTTCACCTCCAGAGCCCTCGGCCATCCAGGCCGGGTGTGCACCCCTAAGGCTTCGGCCGGCGGGTAGCCAGCGAGATGATGAGTTTGGCCACCAAGACTAGCACTAAGGCCCCGATTATGGCGGGTGCCACTGCCAGGCCCCCCACAACCAGGTCGGCGACGGCGAATGTCACGAAGACGAACCCGCCGACCGCCGCGCCGATGAACCCCAAGATAATCGCCAGCAACCAACCGAAAATAACGCGCCCCGGCGTCACCGTATCGACCACCAGGCCGATCACGAGGCCAATCGCAAACGCGAGGCCAATCCCCTCCAGCGTAGGCACGCTGCACACCTCCCGAGCCCAATACCAGCTTAGCAGAAAACGTGCCAAGCTCGCCTCGACGTCTGGCCGGCAAACAAGCTAAGTGGCTTGGGAACATTGCTTAGTCGACGGCTATGATAGCATATCGACCGCGACCGGGTACACCGCCTGCTCAACACCACGGCGGGCCCATGCTATAATCAGGGCGAGGTCAAGGAATGCACCAAGAACGTCGAGAACAAGTAGTCTGGCTGCTCCTCGCGCTCATCCTGATAGGCGGGACGCTGCTGAGGGTTTCCCACCTGGGCTCGCACCTCTTCCATGTCGACGAGGCCCTCTTCGCCTCCTACGGGCTCACCATCTGGTCGGGCCTGGACCCATTACTCGCCAAGGAAGCGGTCGACAAGCCACCATTGTTCTTCTACTTCTTGGCGGCCTCGTTCCGGGTCTTCGGCAACTCGGAGACGGCCGCCGCGATGCCCAACCTCATCTTTAGCCTGGCTTCGGTGGTGATGGTCTTCTTCCTCTGCCGGCAGCTCTTCGACTCCGCCACGGCGCTCGTCGCCGCGGCTCTGATGGCCGCCTCGCCCTTCAACATCGCCTATTCTTACACGGCCTTCATCGATCCGACGATGGTAGGGCTCGCTCTGTTGGCGATGGTGCTCGCCCAACGGCGCCTCTACTTCGCCGGCGGCTTCGTCGCCGGCCTGCTGCCCGCGGTGAAGGTGCAGGGCGTCCTCTTCTGGCCCCTCATCGGCGTCTTCGGCTTGCTCGGACTGGTCGAAAAGCCGAGCAGCCCCCGGCGTTGGGCCCTCGCCATCGTCCTCGCCCTGGCCGGGGCGGCACTGCCCATCCTCGGCCTCATGCAGTGGAGCGCGCTGCGCCCCGAGCAGCAGCCGTTCATGGAGCTGGCAGCGGCCCACAACCCCCTGGTCCCCGCCGACCCCGCCACTTACGGCGCCCAGATCGTGGACTGGTGGCAATCGAGCCTGCAGTATATCGTGGGCTCGCCGCTCGCCAACTATGCGCTGCTCATCGGCGTGCCGCTGCTGCTGGCCTGGGACCTCGCCGAACTGGTGGCCGGCTACGACCGTCGCCTCGGCGCCATCACGGACTGGGCCCTGGCCGCCTTCGCCATCTTCTTCATCGGCTGGCACACGTACTACCAATCGCCCGCCTGGGATCGCTACATGCTGGGGCTGGTGCCCGTGGGGCTCATCCTGCTCGCCCGCGTCATTATGCTGCCCTGGCGAACGGCCAACGTGCTGGCTTCGCGACCGATTGCCGCCCCCGCCGCGACCTGGTCTATCGGCGCCCTGATCGTCGTCTTCCTCGCCTTCTCCCTCGCCCAACCGGTGCAGGCGGGGCTGCGCTCGTCCTACAATCTCGGCTGGTCGGGCAAGGACGGCCCCACGACCTACGAGGGCATCCACGCCGTGGTGAACTACTTCAAGGGGAACGTGAAGCCGGGGGCGGTGCTGTACGACTACCAGAGCCTATCCTGGCACTACAACTACTACGTGTTCGGCCTCGGCTACGAGGTGGTCTGGTTCGACGATGCCTACATCGACTCGTTCCAGTACGGGGTCTCGGCCATCCCCAGCGAGCGCCCGCAGTATATCGTGCTGCCCAGCTGGGTAGACGACAAGAAAACTCAGGAGAAGATCTTCGGCGACGAGGTCGTGGCCGAGTCGGTCTACAAGGCCTATCGCGACGACGGCAGCGTTTCGTTTACCATCTACCGCCTCTCTCCGGCCAAGTAACATCAGTTGCTTTAGGCCAAGCCCCATTCCGACCCATGCCACTACGCCGCTACGCATTAGCTAGTGACAAACAAGACACCCGCACCCACGATTGGCATTACTTCCCGATGCAGAACTGGCCGAAGATGGTCTCCAGCAGGTCCGCCGTCACCGACTCCCCGGTAATCTCGCCCAGGGCCGCCACCGCTGCCGTGAGGTCGATCGTCAGGAAATCGGCGGGGAGACCGGCCGCCAGGCTCTCGCGGGCGTCCACCAGCTGCTCGCGCGCCCGCCAGAGGGCCTCCTTGTGGCGCGGATTGCTGACGAGCGGGGTGTCGGAGGCGCCCGCCCGCCCGGCCAGCGCAGTGCTTAATACCGCCTCCTCGACCTCCTCTATCCCCAGGCCGCTCGTCGCCGCCGCCGAGACGACGGCGCGCTCGGGCAGCAAGGCGGCGACGGCTGGTATGTCGACTGCCTGCCCGAGGTCGACCTTGTTCAGCACGACGACCGCCGGCTTGGCAGCAAGCAGGCCGGCAATCTCACGGTCGTAATCCTGCAAGGGCTCGCTGGCGTCGACGACGAACAGCGCCAGGTCCGCCCTCGCGATGGCCTGCCGGCTGCGCTCGACCCCCAGCCGCTCCACCAGCTCGTTCGTCTCGCGGATACCCGCCGTGTCGACCAGCACCACCGGCACGCCCCGCAGGTTCAGCGTCTCCGCCAGCGTGTCGCGGGTCGTCCCCGGCACGGGGGTGACGATGGCCCGATTCTCGCGCAGGATGGCGTTGAGCAGGCTCGACTTGCCCACGTTCGGCCGGCCGACGATGGAGACTTGCAGACCCTGCCGGTAGATGATGCCGGCGTCGGCCGTGGCCAGCAGGCCGTCGAGGCGCTCAAGCGCCCGTGCCAGCGGCCCCTCCACGTCCTGCTCCGGGATGTCGTCCTCGGCGAAGTCGACGGTGACCGTCAGATAGGCCAGCACGTCCAGGACCTCCCGCCGCAACGAGGCAATCTCGGCCGACAGCCGCCCGCCCAGCTGGTCCACCGCCATGCGCAGGCCCGTGCTCGTCCGCGCCCGCACGATGTCGATCACCGACTCCGCCTGCGCCAGGTCGAGACGGCCGTTGAGGAAGGCCCGCAGCGTGAGCTCGCCAGGCTGCGCCAGGCGCGCCCCCTGCCGCAGGGCCAGCTCGAGCGTGCGCTGCAGGGGGAGAAGGCCGCCGTGGCAGTTGATCTCCACCACGTCCTCGCGGGTGTAGGTATGGGGAGCCCGCATGTAGGCGAGGAGTACCTCGTCCACGACCTCGTCCGTCCGGGGGTCGCGGACCTGCCCGTAGTATAGGCAGTGCGATTGGAACCGGCGCTGCTCGCCTCCCGCCGCGCGGCGGAAGAGGGAGCGGGCGATCGCGAGCGCGCGCGGCCCGCTGAGGCGCACGATGCCGATGCCCCCCTCGCCGATGGGTGTGGAGATGGCCGCGATAGTGTCGTCTAACATCGCCTGAGAATATAGCAAAGCGCCCCGCCGGCCGCAAACGCGGTTTGGCGGGGCGCCTTCCTCGACGTTCTCCTGGCCGCCTCTCTTGCGGCGGTTCCTACCAGGCGACCATGCGTTCGCGGGCGAACTCGTAGGTGAGCTCGAGCCCCCCCAGGTCCACGGGACGCTGCTCGCTGCCGTCCGCCCTCATCGTGAACAGCTCCCACTTCCCGTTGCGGTCGCTGGCGAACACCACCGAGCCCCCGTCGGGCGACCAGGCCGGGGAGACGTTGTTGGCGGGGGTCACGAACGGCCGGCTGGAGGTCAAGATCTGAAAACCACTCCCATCCACCCCGATCATCCCTATCTCCCAGTGGTCGTGCTGGCGCCAGCTGAAGACGAGCCGCTGCCCGTCGGGCGACCAGGAGGGGGTCGAGAACCGCGAGTCGGTCCCCGCCACCTTCGCTATCTGGCGGTTCGTCTCTATCTCGTTCAGCACATACAGCCCGTCCCGCCCCTCGAAGATGAGCCTGCCGTCGGGCCCCCAGGTCGGGTCGGCGGCGAAGTCGGCCTGGGCCACGAGGTGGACCTGGCCCGTGGCCACGACGACCACCCCCACCCGCCAGAGGTCCTGCAGCTCCTCGGTCACCAGCTGCCCCTTGTCGTCGATGTAGGGGCGCACCTTGCGCCAGTCCCTGTACTTCTCCCCGTAGGCGATGTAGCGCCCGTCGGGGGACTCCACCGGCGACTGGGACATCTTCACCTCATAGGGATAGGAGGTGATGGCCACCTGCCGGGGGTTGGCGCCGTCGGCGTCCATCGTGTAGACGCCCCACGGGTAGTCCCACTGGGCGTAGACTATCTTGCTACCATCCGCCGACCAGGAGGGGGTCATCCCCGTCCCCAACCTGGCCAGGCCGCTGCCGTCGGGATGGACGGCGTAGAGGTCCCCCCCGGGGGCGGTGTGGAAGACCAGCCACTGCCCACTGCGCACGGGGCTGGGCTGGATGACCGGGGAGGCGGTGGCAACCGGCGCCGCCCCCAGCCCCAGGTACTCTGCCCCCAGATTGCCCAGCACCACCTGCTTACCCGCGGGATTCCCTGGCTGCCACTCCATCCTCGCCCGCTGGAAGTACTGCACGACCGTCCCGTCCTCCACCAGCTGTTCGCTGACGGGGTAGCCGAAGATCTCCAGGCCCCCTCTTGTTTCCCAGAAGTCCTTGAAGGCGAAGGCCACCACGTGCCCCGTCTGGGGGAAGTAGCGGCGGGCGGGGTCGGTGGGGGCGACGTTGGCCGTGATGGGGGGCTGAACCTTGCCCAGCAGCACCCCCAGCAGGCCCACCTGGACCCGGTAGGTGGGGGGGTTCTCGGGCCACGACTCCAGGCGGGCGCGGGTGAAGTACTGCGCCGTGTGCCCGTCCTCGCCGACGGCCCCCGTGAGGGGCAGGCCGAAGATCTCCTCCCCACCCTTGGCCTGGTAGAAGGCCGCGAACTCGTCCGCTATCCCCGGGGCCGCCGGGGCGGGGACCTGCCGGGCCAGGGCTAGGGCGGGGGTTCCCAGCAGGGGCAGTGCCGCCGTCAGGGCGAGGGCCGACCTCAGGAAGCCCCGCCTGGTAATACCTTGTCTGTAGTTGCGCTCAGCCATCCCTCATTCCTCCCGAGAGGTATGCTATCCTCGTTCATATCTTCCAACCGTCAGTCCTTCCCCTCCCCCCACGGCACCGGCGCCGTCAGGGGACCTATCGGGACTAGTATACGCCCCCAGATGGTTGGCGGTCAAAGGCCAAATGGCCAGGTTTTGGCCCCCGCCATCTGGCCAGTCCCTGGCCCCGTGCCTGGTGAGCCCACGGTGGCAGTCATGGTGAGCCGCCGGCTGGCTTCTTTCCAGGCAGGGCTGCAGGCGCGGCGCGGGGGGACCGGCTCTCGCCGGCGGCCCCGAGCGCTGGCCCGGGGGTGGCATGCTTTTTGCCGATTCACGGCGCGGAGAGTTGTGCCCGCGGCCTGCCTTCCCTTGGGAGAGTGCCCATTTTCTGGACCAGGGCCGCGGGCGACAACCCTCCCGCCCAATCACGGAAGAGGGAGACTAACGTTGCGGTATCTACGCGTAAGACCAGCCCATATCTACCTTATCATCGGCCTGCTCGGCGCCATGCTGCTGGCCGGCTGTACCAACCTCACCCAGCTGGGCCGGGCCACGCCGACGCCGCCGGGAGGGAACAGCTACTTGAGCCTCGTCGACCGTCTGCGCCGGCCGGGGCTCGACGTCGAGCTCCTGGGCGCGGCCTCCCAGCCGTTCTTCGGGGTCGAGGGGAAGACGCTCCGCGTGGCCGGCGCCGAGGTCCAGTTCTTCTCCTATCCTAGCGATGCCGCGGCCCAGGCCGACGCCGCTAAGGTGTCGTCTGACGGGCAGACCGTCGATGGCCGGAGCGTGAAGTGGGAGGCCTCGCCCCACCTCTACCACCAGGGTAACGTGCTCGCCCTCTACCTCGGCGACGACCCGTCCGTGCAGAAGGCCCTCCAGGATGCCTTCGGCCAGCAGTTTGCCGGGGCGCCCAGCCAGGTCCAGGCGGGCCCCGCGGGCGGACCGGGCGCCGCCGTGGAGGAGGGGCCCTACATGATCGCAGCCGGCATCGTTGACTCCGTCTCGCCCGACGGAAAGGTGATTACCTTCCAGGAGTACACGGAGGGGATCGGGAAGATCGTCCTCACCGCCAACACATCGTTCGTCCACGAAGACGGCACGCGGGCGGGCGTGAGCGACGCCCAGCCGGGCTCCATCGTCCAGGCCTCCGGCACGGCGGCCGGCAATGGCGAGATCGTGGCGGTGAAGGTGATCATTCACAATTAGCCTGGTCGGTGGGCAGCGGCGGCCGAAGGGTGCTAACATAGAGGGATAGAGCCTGTCGGCGGCGAGCACTTTGCCTTGCCGGGGCGGCGAGAGGAGAAGAACATGCGCGTCGTCATCACCGGGGGCACCGGTATGGTCGGCCGGGCGCTGAGCGCCGATCTGATGGCTGCTGGCCACGAAGTGGTCGTCCTCAGCCGCCACCCCTGGGCGCATCCCAACCTGCCGCCCGGCGTCCACGCCGTACGGTGGGATGCCCGTAGCGCGGCCGGTTGGGGCCAGGTCGCCGACGGCGCCGGGGCCATCGTCAACCTGGCCGGCGCGAGCCTGGCGAAGGGCCGCTGGACCGCCGACCGCAAGCGTACCATCCGCGAGAGCCGCCTCAACGTCGGCCTGGCCGTGGCGCAGGCCGTGGAGGGGGCAACGCCGAAGCCGCGCGTCGTCATCCAGGCCTCGGCCGTGGGCTATTACGGCCCCCAGGGCGACGAGGAGATAACCGAGAGCCACCCGCCCGGCCATGACTTCCTGGCCCGCACCTGCGTGGAGTGGGAGGCCTCCACGGCGCCGGTGGAGGCCGCGGGCGTCCGCCGGGCGATCATCCGCAGCGGGCTCATCCTCGATGCTAAAGATGGCGCCCTGCCCCGCCTGGCGCTCCCCTTCCGCTTCTTCGTCGGCGGGCCGCTGGGCAACGGCCGGCAATGGTACCCGTGGATCCACATCGCCGACGAGGTCGCCGCCATTCGCTTCCTCATCGAAAACGAGACCGCGAGCGGCCCGTTCGACCTTACCGCCCCCGATCCGGTCAACAACGCGGCCTTCGCCCGCATCCTGGGTAGGGTGCTAAGGCGCCCATCCCTCTTTCGCGTCTCGGCCTTCCCCATGCGCCTGCTCCTGGGCGAGATGTCGACCACCGTCCTCACGGGGCAGCGGGTGCTACCCCACCAGCTTCAGGAGGCGGGTTTCACTTTCAGGTTCCCCGAGATTGAGGCGGCCCTGCATGACCTGATCGGGTAGTACCTGGTACCGGTTGCCTTAGGGCAAGTCCTTGTCCCTGGCCGATGGGTTTGTCCCATCGGCCATTGGCGCTGCCGTGGGAAATGCCATTACGTGTCCGCGGTAGAGCGTCGTTGCAGCCCGTGGGGTAGGGGCTTGTCCCCTGCCGTCCCGCGCCCCGCGGGGCGCCAGGGTGCAGGTGCGGGCCGCCCGCCGCTGAAGCAGCGGGCTAAGTCAACAAAGCCCCTTTCGAGGGGGCTAAGGACGGGCGAGCGAATGCCAGGCAAACCAGCAGGCAGGCAACCGACATATCGCCAGCCCGCTTTAGCGGGCTTTGTTATCTTAGCGCGGCCGCTTCAGCGCCGCGCGTCCCCGCCGTTCTTCTGCCACGAAGCCTGGAAGGGAGAGGGGGATTGGTTGGTGCCTAGGCTAGGGTAAGCCTGCAGGTCCCTACCGTGCGACGATGTTGACCAGGCGACCTGGCACGTAGACCACGTTCGCCACCTTCTTGCCGTCGAGGAAGCGGCGAACCTGGTCGCTGCCCAGGGCCATTGTGCGCGCGTCTTCTTCCGTGATCGAGACCGGCACGCTCAGGCGGTCGCGCACGCGGCCGTTGACCTGAACGACGAGCGTGAACATCTCCTCGGCGGCCAGTTCTTCATCCCACTGCGGCCACGGCTGGGTATGAACGCTGTACGGCCGGCCGATTTGCGACCAGAGCTCCTCGGCCATGTGGGGCGCCGAGGGCGCCAGGAGCAGTAGCAGGGCCTCGATGGCCGCGCTCCAAGCCGGCGTGCGGACGACCGCAGTATCCTGGACCGACCCTAGGTAGTTAGTGAACTCCATCAAGGCCGCTAGCATCGTGTTGAAGCGGAATCTCTCTACGTCGTCCGTGACCCGCCTGATCGTTTTGTGGGTGACGCGGAGGAGTTCGCGCACGGCGGGATCCTCGGCGGTGCGAGCATCGGCGAGGGAGAGCCTCTCCGCGGGAAGGCCGTCTTCGAGCGCCCTGTCCACTAGGTTCCAGACGCGGTTCATGAATCTGAACATGCCGGCGATGCCCTGGTCGTTCCAGTCGCCACCTTGCTCCCAGGGTCCGATGAACATCAGATACGCGCGGACAGTGTCGGCGCCCATCTTGCTCACGTAGTCGTCGGGGTTGACGACGTTCCCCCGCGATTTCGACATCTTCATGCCGCCGTAGGTGATAATGCCCTGGTTGAACAAGCGGCGGAAAGGCTCGTCGGCGTCGAGGAGGCCGCAATCGCGCAGTGCCTTGGTGAAGAAGCGAGCATAGAGCAGGTGCATGACGGCGTGCTCCACGCCGCCGGTATACTGGTCCACCGGCATCCAATAGCGTGCTCGCTCGCGGTCCCACGGGCCTTGGTCGTCGTTGGGGCTCGTGTAGCGCAGGAAATACCAGGACGAGCAGATGAACGTGTCCATGGTGTCGGTCTCGCGCTCGGCGGGTCCGCCGCATTTCGGGCAGGTGGTGTGCAGGAAGCCGTGGTGGAGCTTGAGCGGTGATTCGCCTGTCGGGCGGAACTCCGCATCCTCCGGCAGCAAGACCGGCAGGTCTGCCTCGGGTACCGGCACGGTGCCGCACTCGGGGCAGTACACGATGGGAATGGGCGCGCCCCAGTAGCGCTGGCGGGAAATGAGCCAGTCACGCAGACGGTAGTTAATGCGCCGGCTGCCGATGCCCTTCTCCTCCAGGTAATCGCACACCCGCTCGATGCCCTCCTTCGAGGGGGTCCCGTTGAACGGGCCGGAGTTGACCATCTTCCCCTCGTCGACGTAGGCTTCGTCGAGAGGCTGGCCATTCCAATCAGGCGGGGCAATGACGACGGGTATCGGCAGTTCGTACCGCTTGGCGAAGTCGAAGTCGCGCGTATCGTGGGCCGGGACGCCCATGACGGCGCCCGTGCCGTAGCTGTAGAGGACGTAGTCGCCTATCCAGATCGGCACGCGCTCGCCGTTGAGGGGGTTGATACAGTAGGAGCCGATGGGAACGCCGGTCTTCACCTTCTCCACGGAAAGGCGCTCGATCTCCGTCTGCCGGCGCGCCGCCTCGACGTAGTCCTGCACCGCCTGCCGCCTCTCCGGGGTCGTCAGCTTCTCGACCAGAGGATGCTCGGGGGCTAGCACCATGAAGGTGACGCCGTAGACGGTGTCCGGCCGAGTGGTGAACACGGGAATCGCCTCCCCGTTCTCCGCCCGGAAGACGATCTCGGCGCCGGTGCTCTTGCCGATCCAGTTGGTCTGCATTATCTTGACGCGTTCCGGCCAATCGATCTGGCTGAAGTCCAGCAGCTCGTCCGCGTAGTCGGTGATGCGCAGGAACCATTGTTCGAGGTCGCGTCTGGTCACCACGGAGCCGCAGCGCTCGCAGCGGCCCTCGACGACCTGCTCGTTGGCGAGGACGGTGTTGCAAGAAGGGCACCAGTTCGCCGGTGCCTTGCCCTTGTAGGCAAGCCCCTTGTGGTAGAGCTGGAGGAAGAGGTATTGCGTCCAGCGGTAGTAGTCCGGGAAGCAGCTGGCGACCTCGCGGCTCCAGTCGAAGGAGGCGCCGATCGTGCGCAGCTGTTTGCGCATGCGCTCGATGTTGCGCACGGTCCAGGTAAAGGGATGGATGCCGTGCTTGATGGCGGCCTCCTCGGCCGGCAGCCCGAAGGCGTCGAAGCCGATCGGGTGCATCACGTCGTAGCCCTGCATGCGCTTGAAGCGCGCGTAGACGTCGGCCGGGCCGTAGTTGTACCAGTGGCCGACGTGCAGATCGCCAGAAGTATAGGGGAACATGACGAGCGAGTAGAACTTCGGCTTGCTAGGGTCCTCCCTCGCCTCGTACAGGCGATCCTCCGCCCATCTTGCCTGCCATTTGGGCTCTATCTCTGTCGGCTTGTACTGTGTGCTCATCCTCCGCGCACCTCTATCCGCACGTTTTCGCGACATTGTATCCAACACAAAACAAGACCCTTCGTCGTCGCAGGGACGAAAGGTCTTTCCGCGGTACCACCCTGATTGGCGGGCCTACGCCCACCCCCTCTCGCGCGCTAACGGGCGCAACCCGACGAAGGCTACCTGCCTGGCTGGGACCATCGCCCTCGCGGCTCCCGGGCGAGTTCGGCCTTGCCAGCGCCCATCGAAGGCGCCGTCGCCGTCGCGCTCTCACCCATGCGCGGCTCGCTGTTGGTGCGGGGCCTACTACTCCCGTTCCTCGCTTGTGGACCCAATTCTAGCAGGACGCGTGCGCGTTTGCAATTTCGCCCCGGCCTGCGGGTGTCCGTCACGTTTCCGGGAGAGTGGTCCTTGTGGTAGGAGGCGGTTATCGTGGTCGGCCGATGGGCATGTGCCTCCAGGGATGGTGCTCGGATGGGCGACGGGGTCCGGCAGTAGT
>JAJZQK010000048.1 GCA_021847625.1 Chloroflexota bacterium | reverse complement strand
CGAGAAGGACCAACAGCGCGAGGGCCAGGCTGGATAGTAGCGGCGGTACGCTGTATACTTGATGACATGGATATCGAAGTCATAATCGAGATACCGCGTGGCAGCCGCAACAAGTACGAGTACGACGACGTGCGGCGGCTGATCCGTCTGGACCGCGTCCTTTACTCGTCGGTCCATTACCCCACGGACTACGGGTTTATGCCCAACACCATCGCCCCCGACGGCGATCACCTTGACGTTCTCGTGCTCACCGAGGAGCCGACCTTCCCGGGTTGCATGGTGCCTGCACGAGTGGTGGGCGTGCTGCATATGGTGGATGAACGAGGCTCCGACGACAAGATCCTCGCCGTGCCGGTTGGCGACCCTCGCTTCGACAATGTCCATAACATCACCGAGCTATCTCCGCACTGGCTGCGGGAGATCGAGAACTTCTTTGAAACGTACAAGACGTTGGAGAACAAGGTCACGCAGATCACCGGCTGGGGTTACGCCGAGGCGGCGAAGCTCGTGGTAGAGGACTGTGTGAGAGCGGGGCAGTCTGAGGGCCATATAGACTAAGCCCCCGGCTTAGGGCGCCAACAGACGGGGCGCCCGCCACGGCCCGCTAAGGGCTAGGAACGATTGTAATGAGGGCCATAGATGGTAGGTGGACGGAGGACGAAGGTTCTCCTGGCGAAACCCGGCCTGGACGGCCACGACCGGGGCGTCAAGGTGATCGCCCAGGCGCTGCGCGATGCGGGCATGGAGGTTATATACACCGGCCTCAGGCAGACGCCCGAGATGGTGGTCGAGGCGGCGCTCAAGGAGGACGTGGACGTCATCGGCCTCAGCATCCTCTCGGGAGCGCACATGGATCTGGTACCGCGCGTGATGGAACTGCTGCGCGCGAACCATATGGACGACGTCGTCGTGCTGGTCGGGGGCATCATCCCCAGCGAGGACATCCCTCGCCTGCTGGATCTGGGGGTGGCCGCCGTCTTTGGTCCTGGCACATCCACCCAAGACATCGCGAATTTCGTGAACAGCCGTTTGTAGAGTCAAGCTTAGTGGTGAACTACCGTCAGGCCAACGCAGTTTCATTTCGATGAGGGGAGTGAAGTAAAGAAGGATGTTTTTGACACAATTGCTGCCATTCCGCCTTCCGGGGGCGATCTACTTCGGGATGAACGCCGTGGAGAAGGTGGCGGATGAGGCAAAGCGGTTCAACGCCAAGCGAGTTCTGGTCATCTGCGACCCGGGTGTCTCCAAGGCCGGCATCGCCGAGCAGGTCAAGGGCATCGTGGAGAAGGCTGGCCTCGCCGCGGGCACTTACTGCGATGTGGAGCCGGAACCGACGATTGAGAGCCTCGATCGTTGCGTGGCCGCCGTCAAGAAGGGCGGCTACGATCTGCTCATCGGCGTCGGCGGGGGCAGCTCGATGGACACGACCAAGGGCGCCGCGGTGCTCACCGTGAATGGCGGCTCCATCAGGGACTACTTCGGCATCGACAAGGTGCCGCAGAAGGGCCTGCCCTACATCTTGATCGCCACTACGGCCGGCACCGGCGCCGAGATCTCCAACAACGCCGTCTTCCTGGACACGGAGCAGAAGCTCAAGGCCGGCGCGGTTAGCCAGTACTGCCTGGCCGACGTCGCCATCGTCGATCCGATGCTTACCGTGAGCATGCCGCCTTCGGTCACCGCGGCGACGGGAATCGACGCCCTGACGCATGCCATCGAGTCCTACACGGCGATCAAGGCCACGCCGCTGACCGAGCTCTGGTCGCTGGAGTCGATTAGGCTCATCGGGGAGAACCTGCGCTCGGCCGTGATGCGGGGCAGCGATCTCGAGGCCCGCTACAACATGGCCTTGGGCAGCCTAATGGCCGGCATTGCCCTGGCCAACGCCAGCGCCGGGTCGATCCACGCCCTGGCCTATCCGCTGGGCGGCACCTACCGTGTGGCCCACGGCATATCCAACGCGATGATGATGCCCTACGTACTCCAGTACAACGCCCTGTCCGACGTGAACAAGTTTGCCAAGATCGCCGAGGCGATGGGCGAGTCCATCGAGGGCCTGAGCCCGCGCGAGGCGGCGATGATCGCCGTCGACGCCGTGCGCCAGCTCTCCGTCGACGTCGGCATCCCCCAGCGCATGCGCGACGTGGGCGTGCCGGAGGAGGCGATCGAGGCCTTCGTACCGGGGGCAATGGCGACCGCGCGCCTGATGGACAACAACCCCCGCAAGCTCACCGAGAAGGAAGTGCTGGAGATCTACCGCGCGGCCTGGTAAGAGAATGCCATGGCCGAGGAGGGGATAGGCCCGTCTTTCAGGTATTGAAGACGGGCCATAGCCAAATCAAACGGCGCGTCTAGACCTTTACCAAGCCATTCTCTGTAGCGTAATACAGGGCCAGGCCAGCGACGAAGGCGACGCCGATGTGCACCACGGCGATGCCGGCCGTGACCAGCAGCACGTAGACGTCCGCCCTCTTCGGGCCGATGTCACGTACGACCGCTGCCAACTCCAGCCCGGCGATGAACAGGATCACGCCGAGGACGGCCTGGGGGATGAGGCCGAGCAGGAGGACGACGGAGTCCGAGAAGAACAGCCCCAGCGTCAGCACGATCAGCCCCAGAATGACCAATGCCCCCCCTGTCCGCGCCCCGAAGCGGACGTGCCCGGCCATCCCGCCCGCCCCGTGGCAGAGCGGCACGCCTCCTATGCCGGCGGCGACGAAGTTCATGAAGCCGTGTTCCAGAGCGACGGTGCGGGTGTTCAACGGGCGGTCGGGGAAGAGCCGGTTGTTCTCGCCCACGGTGGCGAGGATGGCGTTCCCTAGCGTCAACGGGACCTGCGGAATGCCTAGCACAAGAGCGCCGACGAGCATCTCGTTCCAGGAGAAGCTCCCCAGGACGAACTCTGGCAAGCGTGCGCGCACGGAAATCTGCGCCATCTGGGGGATGAGATCGGGGTTTCGCACCAGGGAGGCGGCGATTCCCAACCCCAGCAGGGCGAGCATCGCCGGCAGCCTGCGATTGGAGAGCAGCAAGAAGGTAATGACCATCGCCGTAGCGGCGAGCCAGACCTCCTGCGTCATCATCTCGAGCCCGTGGAGCATGAAGGAGAGGCCCAGGCCGACCATGATGCCGCGGACCACCGGCTTGGCGGTAATCTTGGCGACCCATTCGATGGCCCCCGTGAGCGCCATGACGGTCCAGAAGACAGCCGTGAAGAGGCCGGAGCCCACGATCATGCCGTGCGTGAAGGCGGCGGGGTTGGCGATGGCGGCGCCGCCGATGGCCTTCATCGGCTGCACGGGCACCGGCGTCTTGAAGCGCAGGCCGACGATGATCTTGAAGAGCCCGAAGGAGAGGAGGATGCCGACCGGGTCGATGTGGTTGATGGTGATGTAGCCGATGACGAAGGGAATGAACGTCCCCAGGTCGCCGAAGGCGCCGGCAAACTCCGCCCGGTTGTAGGCGTTCCCGCCAAAGATAGTTCGCCTAAGGTAGCCGCCGAGGCCTGCGTTCGCCGCCCGGGGTGTCGCCCCATCTGATGCGGGCTGTACGTCTGGGGCCTGGTTGTCCATCCGGGAGACCCTCCTTCGGCACAAGGATCAGGGATGCCTGCCGGCCTCGGAAGCGGCAGGACTGGGGAGCGAGAGTAACGATTGCGCGGATGATAGCAGCTACCTTGCTTGGCTGCAACCCATGAATTCCTTGCAGCTTGCGGCCGCCAGCCAGTGACGCCCTGTGAAAACGGTGCAGGCAGCTGCCTGACTGTCTCCGCAGGTGCCCGGCGGTGCCCTCTCCCTTCCAGGGAGAGGGCAGAGTGAGGGTCGTCCCCCCGGGCGAGAGGCCTGTCGACCCTACGGAGACCCGATGGATCCCCGCTTTCGCGGGGATGACAAGAGCCGGGCGCATACGACGACCCTACGCCCCAGAGCACGGATAGCGGCCAGGCGAGAGAGGCGACCGTCCCGCGTTGCGGGACTTCCTTTGGTCGCCAGGTCGCCCCTACGAACTGGCGTGTGCTTGCTTGCTAGCAATCCTTTGTGGGACCGGTCTCGCCTTTCATCTGCACCTTGGATCAGCGGCCGTCCATCCGGTAGGCGCGGGCGAGGAGTTCGACCGGGTGCAGCACCTCGCGGGGGCGGGGGCTCCCGGGCTGCTGCGTGGCCAGGCGGGTTAGGCCGTGTTCCAACTGCATCCGGCAGGATGGGCAGCCGGTGGCCAGCACCTCGGCCTCCGTGCCCGCGGCGTTGGCCATCTTGCGGTCGAGAATCGCCATCGAGTGCTCGTAGTGCATGAGCGAGAAGGTCCCGGCGCCACCGCAGCAGCGGTCGGCTTCCGGCATCTCCACTAGTTCGACGCCCGGGGCAGCCTGGAGCAATTGGCGGGGCGCGGCGCGGACCCCCTGCCCGCGGCCAAGGTGACAAGAGTCGTGGTAGGTGACGCGCAGCGGCTGTTCGGAGGTGGGGGCAACCAAAGCGACCTTCTCCGCCAGGAACTCGTTGACGTCGAACACCGGCGCCTCCAGGTCGGCGTACCCCTTGAGCGTCGACCCGCACGTGGCGCAGTCGGTCACGATGGCCTCCACCTTGAGGGCGTTGAGCCGGGCCGTGTTATGCGCTTCCAGCTTGGCCGCCGTCGCCACGTCGCCATAGCTGCGATGGGGCAGGCCGCAGCAGAGCATGTCCGGTGCCGTCACCACCTGGCAGCCGTTCCTGACGAGCACCTCGACTACCGATTCCGCCAGCGAGGGGTAGAGCACGTTCGTTAGGCAGCCCAGGAAGTAGGCTACGCGATGCTTGGGAGCGGCCGGCGACGTGGTGGCCGGCAAGCGGCGGCGCGCGGGCTGCCTGGCCAGCTGGGCGGGGATGAAGTTCTCTTTCGTCGCCAAGCTCCCGGGCATGAGGTTGAGGAGACCGAGTTTGTGCGTCAGCCAGCGCAGGCCGGTGCGCTCGTACAGGGCAAGGGCCGTGGCGCCCATCTCCAGCCGTTCGGGGTGGGCGAGCAGAGAGCGCAGGAGGAGACGCTCGACGGCGGGCTGGCCCAGCCGCGCCAGCAACGCGCCACGGGCGGCGGCGATGATGTCGGCCACGGCCACCCCGCTGGGACAGTTCTCCGTGCAGGCGCCGCAGTTCAGGCAGAGGTAGATGCGATCGCGCAGGGACGCCGAGAGGTCGAGCCGCTCTTCGAGGACGGCGCGGACCAGCTGGACCTTGCCGCGGGCGACCGAGGCCTCGCGGTGGTCGGCGCCGAAGACTGGGCACACTGCCTGGCAGAGGCCGCAACGCACGCACTTCAGCGACTCGTCGTAATGCCGGCCTAACCCCGACTCTCTCACCATCAGGACCTCCCCTCCCTGGCGAACGGCCCGCCGTCCGGATTGAGGATGCCCCGCGGGTCGAAGGCCGCCTTGAGACGGTGCATAAGTTCCAGGCGCAGCGCGACTCCGGTTTCCCGCGGGTCGTTTCCCCCGGGCCGACCGTCGAGGGCAGACAGACGACGCAGCTCGGCCATGAGCCTTGCCGCGGGCCCGGGTTCGCCGGCGTCTTTCTCCCTGCGGTCGAGAAGCAAGCACACCTCGCCCATCCCCACATGGCAGACGACGGCCGCCGGCAAGTTCGCTCCGGCGGCCAGCCGCTTGGCTTCCAGCAGCAATGGCTGCAACTGCGCCCGCGACGCCCGCAGGCGATGGACGCGACGCGGCTCGCCCTGCCCCAGCAGAGCGGCGAGCGCTTGCCGGTAGGCACTCAAGATGGCCGATCGTTCCCCTGCCTCTTCGAACACGCCTGTCTCGTCGGCCCCACCTTCCTTCAGCACCTTCGCCACCACCTCGTTCTGATACGCCACCCCTTTTTCGCCGCCGTCGAGCTCGACGAGCAAAGCGGCCGGCGTGTCCTGCGTCAGGCCCAAGCTCGGCACTGCCAACCACCGCAGCGCGGTGTTGTCCAGCAACTCCAGCGCGGCCGGAATGACCTTCGTCGCCAGCAGGGAAAGGGCCGTGCCGGCCGCTGCCCCGAGGTCAGCGAAGGTGGCGACGACGAGGATCCTGGCGACGGGCAGGGGCAGCAGGCGAATGGTCGCTTGCGTGATGTAGGCGAGCGTGCCGCGCGAGCCGGTCAGAAGGCGAGTGAGGTCGTAGCCGCTGGTGTTCTTGACCGTCCTGGCGCCCGTATGGAGGATCGTCCCATCGGCCAGCACCGCCTCCAGGCCGAGGATGTAGTCCTTGGCGCTACCGTACTTCAGGGCGCGCAAACCGCGGGCGTTGCGGGCTATGACGCTGCCCATCGTCGCCGTTTGCTCGCCAAGCGGGTCGGGCGGGAAGAAGAGGCCGATCCTCTCCACGGCCGCTTGGAGGTCCGCCAGTAGCACGCCCGGTTCCACCGTGGCCGCCAGGTTGGCCGAGTCTATGCCGACGAGGCGATTGAACTGCTGGCTCGACACCACCAGCCCCTGGCGGGTCTTCGCCAGGCCGCCCGCCAGGCTGGTCCCCAAGCCGCAGGGGAACACGGCCACCCGTTCCTGGTTGGCGGCGGCGAGGATTGCCGCCACCTCGGCCGTCGTTCGCGGCATCAGCATCACGTCGTCGCCCCCTTTCAGGGCCGGATGGCGAGCCTCGGCCTCGGCCGAGCCCTCTGTTGCGGCGGGCCCGCCTGCTTCCGGGACGACGGAGGACGGATTCCGGGTCGTGTCGTCTCTCATTCCGGCAGCACCTTGCCCGGATTGAGGATGTTGTGGGGGTCGAAGGCTTTCTTTACCAGGCGCATGGCCGCCACGCCCTCCGGCCCGTGCTGGCATTCCAGGAACGGCTTCTTCACAAGGCCGATGCCGTGCTCGCCGGTGAGGGTGCCGCCCATCGCCACCGTCTCCCGGAAGAGCTCCTCGGCAAAACGATCGGCCCGCGCCATCTCTTCCTTGTCCCGCCAGTCGCAGAGAACCACCGGGTGCGTGTTGCCGTCGCCGGCGTGGGCCAGCACGGGCACGTTGAGGTGGTGCTTGCGGGCCAACTCGCCGATCTTGCGCAGCATGGCGGGGACGCAACTGCGCGGGACGGTGGCGTCCTCCACGATGGCCGTCGGGCGGGCCTTGGCCTGGGCGGCATAGGCCGAGCGGCGGGCTGACCAGAGATCGTCATTCTCTTCGCGGCTGCGGGCGATCTTGACCTCCCGCGCCCCGCAGCCCTTGGCGATGGCCGCGACTTTCTCTATCTGTTCGGCCACCTCGCAGGCGAAACCGTCCACCTCCATCAGCAGTATCCCTTCCGCGTCGAGGGGCAGGCCGACGGGACGGTACTCCTCGACGGTACGGATCGTGAAGTTGTCCATAAGCTCCATGCTCGTGGGGACGATGCGGGCCGCGATGATGGCGGCCACGGCCTCGCCCGTGGCGTCGAGGCTGTCGAAAACGGCGAGCGCCGTCTGCCTGGCCTCGGGCAAGGGAAGAAGGCGGACCTTGATTTTGGTAATGACGCCGAGCGTCCCCTCCGAGCTGACGAAGAGGCGGGTGAGATCGTAGCCGCCCGCTTCCGCGGCGCCCTCGGTATTCAGCACGCGACCGTCGGCGAGGACGACCTCAAGGCCGAGCACATAGTCCTTCGTGGTGCCGTACTTGACGCCGCGGGGGCCGCCGGACCCGTAGACGACATTGCCGCCGATGGTGGACACGTTGAGGCTGGAAGGGTCGGGGGGATAGAAAAGGCCGACGCTCTCGACCCATCGCTGCAGCTCGGCGGTAATCACGCCCGGCTCTGTCGTGGCGGTGAGGCCCACGGTGTCGACGTCGAGCACCCGGTTGAGCCTGGTCGTGGACAAGACGATCCCGCCGTGGAGCGGCGTCGCGCCCCCGCTGAGGCTGGTGCCCGCCCCCCGCGGGACCACGGGGACGCACTCCCGATTCGCAGTAGTCATGATGGAAACGATCTGCGACCTATCCGCGGGGAAGAGGACGACGTCGGGGCAGTTTGTGTAATGGGTCGCGTCGTAGGCGTAGCACGTCAACTCGACCGGATCGGTAAGGGCGTAACGCTCGCCAACCACGGCGACGAGCTGGCGCAGGACTTTGTCGGCAATCAAAGTTGGGGTCCTTGCACAAGTACACAAACGGAGATTCCCAAAAACGCAGCGATTATAGCACAATCGCGGCCGGCGGCGCTGAGCGGAGGCACGCACTTTGCTATCTTGGATACGTGATGAGCGCGTGAATAGAGTCGCACGTGACGTCGTCACCGATTCTGATCAAGTTGTGAAGACTAGACCGGAAGGCAGCTCGCCGGCGCTTCGGCGACAGGGCCTTTCGCGGATGGAGTAGGTAGAATAGGGAAGGGGGCTTAAGAGGCAATGGCAAAGCTGCGAATTCTGACCTCCCAAGGTGACAAGCTCGTCACCTGGGACGAGAAGACCGAAGTGAGGGACGCCGAGGCCGAGGCCGCGGTGGCGGAGGCAGAGCGCATTTTCAACGATCAGCTGCGACGAGGCGCCGCCGCCTTCAAAGTGGAGACGGGCAAGACGGCAGAGCGGATCGACCACTTTGATCCCAAGGCGGAGCAGATCATCGTCGTGCCGCGCATAGCGGGAGGTTAGGGTTGTGAGTGTCCCCGGGCTGCCGGCGGAGGTCGGCCTCGCTCTTATCGTCGTGGCCGTTACCTTGGCCTATCTCGTCCTGATGCGCTTCCTGGCGGGGGTGATCGATGACAAGTTCGATCCCTCGCACGATTGGCGCGAGGCTGAGAAGAAGGCAGAGAGGATGTTGCAGGACATTCTACCCTCTAGCGAGGTGCGCGAGCTGAACCGACACGGCTATCTCGAGGTGCCTAGCCGCCTCCATGCCGGGCGTGTATACCGCGTGCCTCGCTATCAGGGTCCGATAGCGGTTTATGAAGGAGGGGTTCTGACGAACCTACTGTGTGTGCGGTCCGTCGAACCCCTCCCCAACGGCGATGCCGTGCTGCTGCACAAGCTGATGATCGAGGGCAACGAGGACGAATACCTGAGGACAGCGAATTCCATTCGTCCCCGACCCTTTTCCTTCAGGGTTTAGCTGGCGGCTGTCAGTTCCGCTACTGGGCCGAGTCTCGGGGTGGGATGCGCCACCCTCAAGCCACAACCTGGATGGTTCCGTGGGTTGGCCGATGCCGGCACGGGCCGGGAGTGTTTTCTCCTGGCCCGTTTTCTATGCCCGAGAGTGGTCCCTTCCTATCACATCATATAGGCTATCCTCTGCGCCCTCGGCGTTCTCCGCGGTGAGTCGGATTCCCCGACCGTGTGAGCACTCTCCCCATCCGCCCACGTCGCTACGACGGCGATGAGAGCGGGCTGACCCGGTATTTGCCGTCTTCCACGTGGGATAGCCGGCCGGCCGTGGTCTGGGGGTCGTGATAGAAGATCAATCTGTGATCGTTATGGAGCGCCTCCGTTACCAGCGAGCGCTTTGTCTCGAGCGTCGTCAGCGGGAACACGTCGATGGCCGGAATCCAGGCCAGGCGCTCGAAGTGGACGGTGAAAGGGGCTACGTCGCCCAGGTAGAGCGCCTTGTCGTCGCCTTCCCCGATCAGCACCGACTGATGCCCCGCCGTGTGGCCGGGACTGGGCATGACGCGAAGGTATGGCGTGAGTTGGGTTTCCCCGTCCAACAGTTCGAGCACCCCGGCCTCGGCCAGTGGCGCGAGATACTGGGGGAAGTAAGAGGCTCTGGTCCGCTCGTTGACGTGGCACGCGTCCTCCCACTCCCGACGCTGAACGAGGTAGCGGGCGCGGGGGAAGGTCGGCACGATCCTTCCGTCGCGGATGGTCGTATTGCCACCGGAATGATCGAGATGCAGGTGCGAGTTAACGACGAGGTCGATGTCCTCGGGGGCGAGCCCCAGCGCACGCAGTCCGTCCAGTAGCCGCGGCCCCTCTTCCAGACCCCAGACTTGCCCGCGTTCCTTCTCGCTGAGGTGCGTCCCCAGGCCGGTGTCGACGATGATGTTGTGGCCGTCCGGGCCCTTGATCAACAGACAGTTCATCTCCAGGGCAACGCGGTTCTCGGTATCGGGGCTGGCCCGTTTCTGCCAGAGAACGCGCGGGACGACGCCGAACAGCATGCCGCCGTCCAGACGAAAGTGTCCATCCGGCACGAAGACGAGCTCAAGTGCTCCCAGTTTCAAGGTCTATCCTCCCGGTAGGTGGGACTATTGCGCTCGCCAAACGCGGACGCGTGTATGGGGCACCCGCCTTCGGAAGCGGCCGCCATTCCGAGTGGTTTCCTCCCCGCTGAGAAGAGGTGTCATTCGTGGGCGAGCAGCACGGCGAGGGCGATGGAGGCCAGCTTGTCCTCGCTGGGGTCGGCCCGCGAGGTGGCGATGATCGGTACCTCGGAGCCGACGACGACCGACGCTACCTTGCCGTGGCCGAAGTAGGTGATGCCTTTGGCGAGGATGTTACCCGCTTCCACGTCCGGAGCCACCAGGATATCGGCCCTGCCGGCAACCGGACTGTTGATACCCTTCACGAGGGCCGATTGTAGGGAGATGGCGTTGTCGAGGGCGAGCGGGCCGTCCACGAGGCCTCCCTTGATCTGCCCGCGGTCGGCCATCTTCGAGAGGTTCGCCGCGTCCATGGTCGACTGCATCTTCGGGTTCACCATCTCCAAGGCCGCCAGGACGGCGACGCGGGGCTCCTCGGTGCCCAACTGGCGCGCGGCGTCGATGGCGTTCTGGACGATCTGCGCCTTTTGCTCGAGCGTGGGCTCGACGACGACGCCCGCGTCGGTGACGAACAGTATGCGCTCGAAGCCGGGGATCTCGAAGGCGGAAACCTGGCTGAAGAGTCGTCCCGCCCGGATGCCCATCTCCCGGTCCAGGGCGATGTGGAGCAGGTCGGCCATATCCATGCGCCCCTTCATCAGCAGGTTGGCGTCGCCGGAACGGACCAGGTGCACGGCTGCCATCCCCGCCGCCCGCGCGTCCGGCTCGTCCACGATGAACACGTCGTGCAGGTCAAGGCCACCCTCGGCGGCAATCGCCCTGATCCGCTCGCGCGGGCCGACCAGAATGGGGTCGGCGATGTGGAGGGCCCTCGCCTCCACTGCCGCCGCCAGGATGTCTCGCTCGTCTGCCATCGCGACGGCCAGCACCTGGGGCCCTTTTCGTTGGGCGGCGGCCAGCATCTCCGCGAAGTTCTTAAGCACCGTACTCTCTCGCCTCCTCTTCCCCGCGCAGCACCCGCAGCGCCCCTTGGGCCAGGGCGAGCATCTCGTCCTCGCCGGCGTAGACCATCACCGGGGCGATGAAGGAGACCCTCTCCTTGATCCGCGAGGTGGAGTTTGACAGCGCCTACACCTTCATGTACTCCCTGCGCGAGGGCACC
The DNA here is from genome assembly GCA_021847625.1 of Chloroflexota bacterium. The sequence goes on along the minus strand of JAJZQK010000048.1, from coordinate 49 downwards.
CCGGCGGCCCGGCTGAAGGACCAGCTGCCGGAGTCGGTGAAGAAGGACC
>JAJZQK010000047.1 GCA_021847625.1 Chloroflexota bacterium | reverse complement strand
CCTTCAGATTGGGGTCCTTGACGTTGATGGCGATGTCGAACATGATGGCGACCGGCGCCCCCATGTCGCCCACGAACTTCCCGCCCGAACCCTTCAGGCGCACGATGTCCATGTAGCTGGGCTGCCAGACGGCGTCCACCGCCCCCGATTCCAGGTTGATGACCATCGCCGAGACGTCGGGGATCTGTTTGATCACGTACTTGTCCAGATACGGCTTGCCCTTGTCCCAGTAGTCGGCATGGGCGACCGTCTCTATCCGGTCGTTGGGCACATAGTTGCTGAGCTTGAAGGGGCCCGTGCCGTTGACCGTCTTAGCGCGGTCGGCGAAGGTGTCCTTGTCGATCATATAGAGTGTATCGAGGATGTCGTAGATGCTGGGGTTGACCCCGTCGAACTTGAAGACGGCCGTGTACTTGTCCGGCGTCTCCACCGACTTGATGGTCTTGTAGAGGCTGCGCATGGTCGTCCACTCGTCGGTGGAGGCGAACTCGACCGAGTTCTTGACGTCGGCCGAGGTGAACTCCTTGCCGGAGTGGAACTTCACACCCTGGCGGAGCTTGAGCGTCATCGTCTTGCCGTCAGCGGAGAAATCCCACTTCGTCGCCAGCTCGGGAATGGGCTTGAGGTTGGCGTCGTAGTGGGCCAGGGTGTTGAACAGGGCCCGGTTGTAGGCATAGTTGCCGGGGTCCAGACGGACGGGGTTAAACTCCGCCACGGACGAGGTCCGGGCCAGGGTGAGGGTGCCGCCCTTCTTGGGCCCGGCCGCCTTGGTGGCGGCGGCGGGGGCCTGGGTGGGCGCGGGCGTGGCCGCCGGGGCCTGGGTGCCGATCACCGGCGCCGCGGGCACCTGGGCGGCGGGCTTTACCGCCGTGGGCTGGGGCGCCTGGGTCGGCGCCGGGGCAGGCGCGGCCGGGGAGCAGGCCTGGGCCAGCCCCAAGCCCGCCCCCGCCGCGCCCAGCTTCAGTAGGTCGCGACGAGTGATTGTCCGCTGGTTCTTGGTAGTCCTCACGGTCCTGAGTCGCTCCTTTCACGATATAAGAAGAATGGAACCGAACTGACAGGATGCGATTGTCGCCCGGGCTGCGACGTGGCCGCGGCCACGTCGCAGATGTGCCGCTGGTCTACCTCCCTGTGGAACCCATAGCTACCCGCAGGTCGCCTTCACCCTCTCCCCTTCGGGGTTCAAGGCAGGACAGTTCTGCCTGGCGCGCGGTGCCGGCGCCTTAGCCCGGCCATAAATGGGCCGGGCTGAAGAAACGAAGCCGTCTGAAGCCGGCTGGGAAACGTTCCCCAGCCCCCTTCGAGGGGGCTTTGTACCTTCAGCCCGGGGCTTGAGCCCCGGGTGACGGTACCGCGCCACCGCATACCCGAAACTGTCCGCCCCTGAACCCCGTCGGGGAGAGGGGACATCGACTAGCACATCGGCGGCCTTTCGACCATCCTCTTCAGCCGCTCGACGTTGCGCCGCAGGGATTGTAGCTCCTTCACCTGGGCATCAGGGTCTTCCATCGCTTGCCAGACCACCGCGCCCTCGGCCTGCGCCGGCACCGGCAGCTCGGTCAGGTAGCAGATGGTGGGCACGATGTCCGTCAGCCAGACCGTGCGCTGGATTTCGGCCCCCTGCTTGACTCCCGGGCCCTTCAAGATGAACAGGGTGCGCAGGTCACCAATGCCGATTCTGGCGGTCGGCAGGTGCACGCCGTGCTCTTTGTCGAAGTGAGGATCGACCGCGTAGATGATGTCGCCGGAGCGCGGCCCGTATTGGCCGATGATCCGCGCGTCCTCCTGCTTCAGCGCCAAAGAGATCGGCTTGTAGCCGGTCTTGGGATCGGTGTACTCGTAGAGGGCCTTGATGACCGCCTCGCGTACCTTCTCGTACTCCTCGCCCGGCTCGACGATGCCTTCGGGGTCGCGCCCCTTGACGTTGACATAGATGTGCACCCGGCGCTGGCTCACCGCCTTGGTTCTGGACCAGTCGATTTGCCTAGGTTCGCCTTCTTTGCTAGGCTTGTAGACGAGCAAGCCGGCCTGCTCCAGCACGTCGGCGACGTTGAAGCTGGCGGTCTTGGCCTTGGCCCCATGGTCGGAGGTGATAACGATCAACGTGTCTGCCGGCGCTTCGGCGACGATGCGCCCGATGCAGCGATCCACGCTCTGGTAGAGCGCCAGCTCCGTGCCCTCGATCTCCTGCCGCAGAGCCTCGTCCTTGGCGGTCAGGGGGTCGAGGTCGCTGGAGAAGATGTGGTACATCGAGTCCGGCGTGTGGATGTGCATGAAGTACAAGTCCCAGGGCTTGTTCTTCAGCAGGTAGGTCGCCGCGTCCGCCAACCAGACGTTGTGGTAATCGACGGTCTCAACCATGGTCTGGCTGTCGATCCACTCCATCAGCCAGGTGTCCCAGGGCGCCCGGCCGAGCGGCAGGCCGTTCTCGCTCTTGATCTCCGCCTCTAGGCTGGCCGGTACGCCCCAGCCGTGCAGGTTGCACAGGTTGGGCACGAACAAGCGGAAAGCCGAACCGTCGGCTGCCAATTCGAGCAGCTTGACCCGGAAGACGGCCTGCTGCGGGCCGGCGTCCTTGGTCTGGAAGGTGTCGTAAATGTGGCCAGACCACTCCCCCGCCTTGAGGCGGGTGTAGACGCCAGCTTTGTTCTTGGCACGGGCCAGAATCGCCGTGTCGTAGCCCTTGCCCTCGCTCTGGTCGATTAGGATATGCCAGGTAATGGGCTCCATCTGGTATAAGGTGCCGCGCATAAGCGGCCGCACCTCGGCCTCGAGGGCCTTAGGGCTTAGCTCGATGCCCTCCCAGCCGGAAGCCTTGCGGAACGTGACCTCGCTGGAGAAGGGATAAGGCTCGACGGAAAGCAGTATCTCCTTGCAGAGGTTGTCTCGGTTGACCGAGCTCTTGGGGAAGCCCAAGCGCACGTCGTTGGCGTTGAGCCCGTAGCCACCCACCTGCCAGCCGTCGACGCCGCTGTGCCAGGAGGTGGGGTAGTTGACCAGAATGGACTTCTTGCCGGCCCGCCCGGCGGCCTTCCAGAGGGGCTCGGCCAGCACTTCGCGGGCGTCGAAATTCTGATGAGTTTTATCGAGCGCCTCACCGGGCACGTGGCCGTCGAAGTCGGTGATGCCGTGGGTGCCCGGCCAGGCGCCGGTGACGATGGTCGTCCAGTTGGGCGGGGTGATCGTCGGGAAGGGCGGCAGGCAATTGGGGGCGAAAGTGCCCTCGGCGAGCAGCTTCCCCAGAGCGGGGAGCTGACCCTTCTTGGCCATCTTGTACAGCCGAGGCACGATGGGAGCATCGATGCCGATGATCATTGCCTTACTTGCTTTGCTGGGCATAGGGTAGACTCCTTACCTGCAATTGTGCAGCGCGGCCTCAAGTTAGGGCTGCACGGTGCACAGACCCGAGCATAGCACGGGCAGCCGAGCCAGGCAAGAGCCCCATGCCGGAAAAGGTGCTGCCGGCCCGGTGGGGCCGGCAGCTGTGCGCTCGTTCTGGTCTATGGAGGGGATGCTGCCTACTTGTCCAGCCAGACGACGTCCGCCCACGGCGAACTCTCGCTCGTGAAGCGCAGATTCTTGATCTTATCCTGGTACAACCAGTAGGAGACGTTGCCGATCACCGGCATCTTGTAACACTCATCCAGCATCCATTCCTGGATCTTGAGGTAAGCAGCGCGGCGCTTCTCCTTGTCCATGGTCGTGGCCGCCTCGTCGCGCCACTTAACCCAGTCTGGATAGTCGGGAATGGTCTTCCCTCCCTCTGTCGTTGGCTGCCAATCCTGCCCACCCATCAAGGTGGTGCCGGGGTCCCGGTTGGCCCGGCCGTAGTTGTGTACGCAGAGATCGAAGTCGCCCGCGACGATCCGCTTGGTATGGACGGTCGACTCCACGTCTTCTATCTTGGCCTCGATGCCGATCTTCGCCAAGTCGGCCTGGAGTATCTGGGCGATGCCGAAGAGAACGGGGTTCACCTGGCGGGAGGTCTCCATCGTCGTCTTGAACCCGCTCCCCTGCCCTGCTTCGGTCAGCAAAGCCTTGGCCTTGTTCAAGTCGTATTTGTACTTCCCTTCCAGATTCTCAAAGTAGCCGAGCGAGCCTTTCGGCCACAGCACGCAAGTGGACTTGACCAGACTCTCGAAGACAACACGCTCGATCCGCTCGCGATCGATCGCAAAGTTGATCGCCTGCCTGACCCTCTTGTCGCCGAATGGCGGTCGGTCCCACTTCGCCCCCACGAAGCACATGCCCTGCGAGCCCGGCCCGTCCGTGGCCACCATCCCTTTCTGGCCCTTCAGCCTAGCCACGTCCTTGAAGTCTGGTGCCCAGATAGCGTCGACCGCTTTGCTCTCCAGGTTGATTGCCAGCGTGGCCGTATCTGGGATCGACAGCAGGTGAAATTCGTCTACATACGGTTTGCCTTTGTCCCAGTAGCCGGCGAACCTCTTCATATAGACGTCGTTGGGCGGCACGTACTTGTCGACCATGAACGGGCCGCTGCCCACGTCAGTCTTGGCGATGTTGTCGACCCCGCCCTTGTCGTAGACAAACAATAGATCCAAGGCATCAAATAGCATCGGGTTTGGCTTGTCGAAGTACAACTCGACTGTCGTCTTGTCTGGCGCTTTGACATCCTTGATGAGCAGGAAAGACGAACGCATACTCGCCGAGGTCTCAGGAACGAGGGCGTACTGCCAACTGAATCTAACGTCCTCCGCCGTGAGCTCCTTGCCGCTATGAAACTTGACGCCCTCCCGCAGCTTCATAGTCAACTTAGTGCCATCGGGGGATAGCTGCCACGAAGTGGCCAGCTCCGGCTGCGGCTCCAGCTTCTCGTCGAGACGGATAGGTGTGTTGTAGAGGGCTCGCAAGTAGGCGAAATGGCCGCGCGTCATGTAGAAGGCGTTGAAATTGGTGATGCGAGCCGTGCGGGCTACCTTGAAAGCGCCGCCCCGGTTGGGTTCGGCTGCTTTCGTCGCGGCGGGCGCCTGCGTGGCGGCGGCAGCAACCGTAGCAGCGGGGGCCGTGGTCGCGGCCGCCTGGGGTGCCGCGGTAGCCGGCGCGCTGGTGGCCGCCTTGGGCGCGGCCGTGGGACTGGGCTGCTGGGGCGCACTGCAGGCTTGCAGCCAAGCGAGCGAGGCCGCGCCGCTGCTGAGGATTAGGAAACGACGGCGAGTGATGGACAACATTGACCTTCCTCTCCTTCCATCATGTCCATAGCAACTTGGCAACACCCAGTAAAGGTGCAGGCTTGGCTAACCTATAGCCAATGGTCTGGTGCTGATACTAGCAGAAGGCGAACATGCAGTCAACAAAGCAAGCGAGGCGCGGCCAGAACCCGCGCCTCGCTTGCCCAGGCTGCGACGGCCTTGCGCCGCCGCGTAAACCTACTTGTTCAACCAGACGTCGCCGACGAAGATGTAGTTGTCCATGTTGTAGGTCAGGCCCTTGACGTAGCTGCCGTAGACCCACATGCGCGGCACGCCGGCGACGGGGTTGGTGAAGCACTCGTCCAGCATCAGCTGCTTGATCTGGCGCGCGAGCTTCTCGCGCGCGGGGCGGTCCAGGGTGGACTGCATATCAGCCCGCAGCTTCTCGTGCTCCGCGCCGGTGCAGTGGCACCAACCGCCTTCCTTCTCCAGATACCAGGACTTGGCGCCGGTGAGCGTGGTGCCCGGATCGCGGCCCGCCCGGCCGTAGGCGTGGGTGATCATCTGGATGTCGCCCTTTTGGGTGGCGGTGTCGTACTGGGCGGGCTCCATGTCGTTGACCTTGGCCTCGATGCCGAGCTTCTTCAGATCGGCCTGAAGGTGCCGCCCCGCTTGGGCTCGGCCGCTTTCGGGGCGGCAGTGGGCGCGGGCGGCGCCGCCGGGGTGCAGGCCGCCAGCAAGCCAAGTCCGGCGACGCTGCCGCTTGCCGTCAGGAACTGACGGCGAGTGAGATGCTTGGACAACTCTTTTCCTCCACTACTATAGTTGATGTCTATCCAGTCCGTAGGGGCGGGGCCATGTCCCCCGACAGGGGGGCTCCGTACCCGCCCGCCCCGTAAACGCCGGCTAGCTGTCCATCAAATCGGGCGTTCCCTGGTACGGCCAGTCGTCGCCCTTACCCACCAATCCCTTTCGTCCGGGATTGGCCAGGATGTACTCGCAGGTACTAATCAAGTCCTCGGCTCGGCGCACGATATGGTCGTGAAAGCTGCGTTGCCACAACTCGCCGCTCAGACCATATCGCCAAGCCAGCCTCGTCGTATAGGTCTTGAAGTCCCTCACTACATCGACGAGCGACCGCCCCGCGTCCACCACGCCGACGGCAGCGTGCAGGTGATCGGGCATCAGCACGTAGGCGTAAAGCCGCACGTGCCCGACACGCCGCTGGTAGAGCAGAGCCTCGGTCACAGCCCGGGCGAGTCCCGGGTCGGTGAACGGCACCAGGCCCGCCCGAGCCCGCACGGTGACCAGGTAGACACTGCCCTCGGCCTTGTAGTCGAAACCCGCGAGACGAGGGCTCTTGCGCGTCCGCAGGTCAGGCGGTAGGTCTTGGTCGGACATCGACAATCATCACCTCAATGCCCGGGCGGGCGGGTACAGAGCCCCGCCCCTACGACCAGACATCAGCACATCGGCGGTCTTTCGACCATCCGCTGCAGGCGCTCGACGTTGCGCCGCAGCGACTGCAGCTCCTTCACCTGGGCGTCGGGATCCTCCAGCGACTGGTAAATGATCGAGCCCTCGCACTGCTTGGGCACGGGCAGCTCGGCCAGGTGGCAGAGGGTGGGCACCACGTCGGTCAGCCAGACATTGCGCTCCACTTCCACACCCTGCTTAACGCCCGGGCCCTTCATTATGAAGAGCGTGCGCAGGTCGCCCTCGCCGAAGCGGGTTGTCGTCAGGTGCGGGCCGTGCTCCATGTAGAACTCGGGCCGGAAGGCGAAGACAACGTCGCCCACCCGGTCGCCGTAGAGACCGAGGATGCGTGCGTCCTCCTTCTTCAGGGCCAAGGAGATGGGGTGCAGGCCGGTCTTGGGCTCGACGTACTCGAGCAGCGCCTTGACAACCTGCTCGCGTACCTTCTCGTACTCCTCGCCCGGCTCGACGATGCCCTGCGGGTCGCGGCCCCTGGTGTTGACGTAGACGTAGACCGTGCGCTGCTCGCTGGCCTTGGTATGGGACCAGTCGACCTCGTGCGTGCCCGGCTTGTAGGCGACCAGACCCGCCGCCGCCAAAGCGTCGTTGACGTGGAACTCGTTCATCGCCGCCTTAGCACCGTGGTCGGAGACGATGACGACGACGGTCTTGTCGTCGGCGGCCTCGACGATGCTCGCCACGCAGCGATCGACGCTCTCATAGAGCGCCATCTCCATGGCCACTGTGTCCGCGATGCGCTCGGGATGCTTGGCCGTGAGCGGGTCGATGTCCACCGAGAAGGTGTGGTACATCGAGTCGGGAGTGTGGATATGGCAGTAGAACAGGTCCCACGGTTTGTTCTTCAAGAGATAAGCCGCCGCCTTGCCGAGCCAGACGTTGTGCAGGTCGACGGTCTCGACCAGGGTTTGGTTGTCCACCCACTCCAGCAGCCAGGAGTCCCAGGGCGTCTTGCCCAGGGGCATACCGTCTTCCATCTTGATCTCGTCCTCGATCTCGGCCGGCAGGCCCCAGCCGTGCAGGGCGGAAATGGCGGGGACGAAGAGGCGAAACTGCTGGCCGTCGGGCGAGAGCTCGATGAGCTTCATCCGGAAGACGCACTCTACCGGCCCGGCGTCGGTCTGGAAGGCCTGGTAGATGTTCGGCGTCCACTCGCCGGCCCGCAGGCGAGCGAAGACGCCGCCCTTGTCCTTGGCGGTGGCCACGAGCAGCTTGTCATAGCCCTTGCCTTCGCTCTGGTCAAGGAGCAGCTGCCAGGTGACCGGCGCCACCTTGTGCAGCGTGCGCCGCATGGCGAGGGTTGCCGACGCCTCCAGCGCCTTGGGGGAGTGCTCCACGTCCTGCCAGCCCTGGGCCTTCTGCCAGGCGATCTCGGTGCCGAAGGGATAGGCCTCGGTGGAGAGGAGCACGTCATAAGTGAGGTTGTTGAGGTTGACGAGCTCTTTGGGCGAGCCGAGGCGGTAGTCGTTGATATTGAGGCCGTAGCCGCCGATCTGCCAGCCGTCGAGCTGGGTGTGCCAGGTGGTGGGATAATTAACCAGGATCGCCTTCTTGCCGGCGCGGGCGGCCGCCTGCCAGATCGTCTCGGCCAGAATTTCGCGGGCGTCGAAGGCCTGATGGATCTTGTCCAGCGGGTCGCCGGGGACGTGGAAGTCGAAGTCGGTGATGCCGTGGGTGCCCGCCCAGGCGCCGGTGGCCAGGGTGGTCCAGTTGGGCGGGGTAATGGTCGGGAAGGGAGCGAGACAGTTGGGAGCGAAGACGCCCTCGTCGAGGAACTTCTTGATCGTGGGCAGTTTGCCCTCGCGCGCCCACTTGATGAGACGCGGCACGATGGGAGCGTCGATGCCGACGACCATCACCTTCTCTGCTTTACTTGACACTGTGTTAGATACCCCCTAATTACTGGTCTTGCGCCGCCTCGGCCAGACTTAGCGAGGCTAGGACTCGCTCGCGGCTGTTGGCGACGTGGTAGCGCACGGCCTGGCGGGCCATCGCCCCATCGCGGGCGCGCAGCGCCGCCAGGATGGCGCGATGCTCGGCGGCGTTGGCCTCCTTGGACACCGCCGGGCTGACCGGGCCCGGCCCGGCGCGCAGGTTTTGGATATGAACGTTGAGCCGCTCAAACAGCTCGCCGAGCCTGGGGTTCGCGGCCAGGGCGACGAGCCGACGGTGAAACTCGTGGTCCACGCGCAGGTAGGCCAGCCGCTCGGTCGGCTCCGCCGAGCTGGCCAGACGGTCGTACTCCGCGAGGGTAGAAGCCATGCGGGAGAGCTCGTCCTCAGTTGCCAGCGCCGCGCCCTTCTCGGCGGCAAACTGCTCGCACATCAGGCGCAACTCGTAGAGGTGCTCCAGGTCGACGGTAGAGATGGCGGTGACACGGAAGCCATTGCGGCCTTTGGGCTCGACCAGCCCCTCGCCGGCGAGTCGCGAGAGGGCCTGGCGGACCGGGGTGCGGCTGACGTGCAGCCGCGCGGCCAGCTCCTCCAGCACCAGGCGCTCGCCCGGGGGCAGACGGCGGGCGACGACCAGCTTGAGCAGGCTGTCGTAGACCTGCTCGCCTAGGCTGCGGAACTCGGCCCCGACAGGCGGAACCTCGAGAGCCAGCGCCGCCACCCCCATTCAGCCGCCACACAAACCAGCGGATTCCGGATACGGGATACATTGACCGCTCTGGCGAGCGCTGTCAAGGGGGCTGAGTAGAATCGCGCGCTTGACAATTCGCATTCCGACCCTAATAATGGTCGGACAAATCATACCTTTCCCTGGTAGGGTATGATCGGCTCCTGGCATCGGGCCAATCTAAGCCAGCGCAATCAACGGGGGAGAAGTAGTAGGAATGATCGGTAAGACGCTACCCACACGCAGTAAGTTGGAGCGCCTCTTTGGTGAGCGAGCCAACTTCGATCCCGTGGAGCGCCGGCTCTACGGGCACGACATCGCCGCTATTCCCAGCCTGGTGAAACCGCTCATCGGTAGCACGACCCCAGAGGCTGTCGTGCAGCCGCAGAACGAGGCGGAACTGGTCGAGCTGGCCCGTTGGGCGACGGCCGCCCGCTGTCCCCTGACCCCGCGCGGCAAGGCCTCATCCGGCTACGGCGGGGCCGTGCCGGTCGAGGGCGGGGTCGTGGTCGACTTCTTCCGCATGAAGAATGTGCTGGCGGTGGACGTCGCGGCGCAGACCGTCACCGTCGAGCCCGGCATCACCTGGGAGAAGCTGGAGCGAGCCCTGAAGCCGCACGGTCTGGCCCTGCGCCTGTATCCCACCAGTGCCCCTGCCTCGACCGTCGGTGGCTGGTTGGCCCAAGGCGGTGCCGGCATCGGCTCCTACGAGTACGGTTGGTTCCGCGAGAACGTGGTCGCCGCCCGAGTCGTGCTGCCGACCGGCGAGGTGCGCCTGTTCACGGACGACGAGCTGGACCTCATTTCCGACGCCGAGGGCACGACCGGCTTCATCACCCAGGTCACGCTGCGGGTCCAGCCGCATGCCGAGCTCGGCCTGGCCGCGGCGGCGTTCCCCGACGCCCCCAAGCTGCAGCAGGCCCTGGAGGCCATCATCGCCGCCGACCTGCCCATCTGGTCGCTCGTCTTCATCAACCCGCGCATGGCCGAGTTGAAGAATCGCGCCCCGGCGCAGGAGCACCACGGCCACCCGGCGGAGGAGCGGGTGATTCTGCCCGCTGCCTACGTCGTCACGCTCGCCTTCCGCGCCGCCGACCGCGAGCGAGTATTGGGCGGCCTGGCCAAGATCGCCGGCCGCTATGAAGGCGAGGTGCTAAGCGAGCGGATTGCCCAACACGAATGGCAGCATCGCTTCAAGCTGATGGTCGTCAAGCGACTAGGCCCCTCGCTCGTGCCGGCCGAAGTAGTAGTGCCGTTGGCGGAGCTCGGCGGCGCCCTGGGCGAAATCGAGCGTAAGGTCAACCAGCCCATCGTCAAGGAGGGCGTGATCGTGCGCCGGGGCAGTGGCGGCCGCCCCGAAGCGGTAATCCTTGGCTTCATTCCCAGCGACCAGCGTCACCTCGACTATAACTTCGTCTTTGGCCTGGTGCTGACGGTGATGAACATCGCCGAGAGGCACGGCGGCCGACCCTACGCCACCGGACTCTACTTTTCTAAGTGGGCAGGCCAGATCCTGGGCAAGGAGCGCAAGGAAAGGCTGCGGGCGTTCAAGCAGCAGGTGGACCGCGCCGGCATAATGAACCCCCGCAAGGTCATCGGCAACGGTATGCTGGGGCGAGCGCTAAACCTGGCCAGCAAGGTCGAGCCGCTGATCCGCCCCTTCGGCAACCACGTCATAACCCAGATAGGCGAGCGGCCGACCAAACCAGTGCGCGATGTGCCGCCGGACGTCGCCTGGTACGCCTACTCCTGCTCGCAGTGCGGCTACTGCATCGAGGAGTGCCCCCAGTTCTATGGGCGCGGTTGGGAGAGCCAGAGCCCGCGCGGCAAGTGGTACTGGCTGCGCGAGTACATGGAGGGCCGCGCCGACTGGACGCAGAAGATGACCGACACGATCCTCTCCTGCACTACCTGCGAGCTGTGCAACGAACGCTGCTCGGCGGCCCTGCCGATCGAGCCCTCGTGGCTGAAGCTGCGCGGGCAGCTTATCGAGGAAAAGAAGAAGATGACCTTCCCGCCCTTCGAGGTGATGGCGGCCGCGCTGCACAAGGAAGGCGATATCTGGGCCGGCTACCGCCGGGACCGGGCGGCGTGGTTCCCGCGCGACCTCGCGGCGAAGCACGGCGATGACCACGAAGCGGCGGTGCACGCCCTTTTACC
>JAJZQK010000046.1 GCA_021847625.1 Chloroflexota bacterium | reverse complement strand
CAGCACCAACCGCAAGGCCAACCCCGATTATGCGGCCCGTCGTCCCACCGACGGAATCAAGGATATCGTCCAGCATGAGAACCCTCCTGCCCACTGCATTCAACTACCAGTATACTCGACCTCCAGAGAAGCTGCATATCGCGCAGGCTTGAGGTCAGATACCGTCCCACAGATCGCCGGCCGCTTCCCGTCGCGAGCGCAACCCCTGCACGCGCCGTGCGACGACGGCGGCGCCGAAGGCGGCGGCGATGGAGCCGATGCGCCTGCTCAGGCCCACGGCAGGCCCCATCTGGGCGCCGACGACCGCCGCGCCGAGGAGCAGCATGCTTCGGGCCAAGCGATCAGTATCAATCTGGGAGCGCCAGTTGGCACCACGGCCAGACAGTACCTCGGGCTCCGCGGCAGCGCCCACGATGCCGAGCTGTCTGCCGGCCTCGAGAAGGGATTCCGCGTCCAGCGCGTCCTGGTCGTAGCGAATGAGGACGCTGCCGCTAGCGTGATTGGACTCGACGGCCTTCACTCCCTCCATGGTGGAGAGAAAACCCTCAATCTGCTGGAAAGTCCCTGGCGTCCGGTAAGGCTTCGCGATACGCAGCCTAATCCTTCCGGGCGAGTAATGGGCAATCGCCCCCAACTCTGGCGTGGTCGATTCTCTCAAGTGCTCACCATTTCGGCTTTAATACGAACTGAATCACTGATCGCCACGTGGCATGGCGGCCGCCATCGTGATGCCAAGCAAGGCCCACGGTCGCCCAGGCAGGGATAGAAGCGAACAGATAGCGGCCTTGTTCCAGGTAACACTATGGTAATTATAGCACGACCGTTCACTGCTTAGCCTTGGGCCGGGGCACCGGCGACCACCGGGTGCCGGTCGCAACACCCGCCGCTTTTGGCTTCTAGGCTTCTAAGAGAGCGAGGGAAGGCCACGCCAGTTCGCAAGCCTAGCGACTCACGGGTCCGTCACTCGATCGTAGGACGCCTCCGCGTCAAGCCGAGGCGGGGTCACCTCACGAGACGGCAGGCTGACAGCCTTCCGCATTTCCTCCAGGGGCAGCCCGACATTATTGTGGCCAGGATCAGCACGCTCACGGGCAGCTAGGGCCCACTTCGCAGGGCAGAAGGGACTTGACCCTTTGGCATACTTGTTGCCCAAATGCTGCAAATGCACTAACAAGGTCACCAGGAGGTAAGGGACGAACCGTGCGGGCTAGCGAGGAGACATCCTGGCACCAGATGCCAACCGAAGACGTGATTGCGCGCCTAGGAACAAGCCACGAGGGGCTATCCCCCCAGGAAGCGTCGAGTCGCCTCGAGAGGTTCGGCCCGAACGAACTGGAATCGGGCGAGCGCGCACTGCCCATCGTAATCCTGCTGCACCAGGTCCGCAGCCCCCTGATCTACATCCTGCTCGTCGCCGCGGTTGTGGCCTTCCTTCTCGGCAAGTACATCGACGTGGCCTTCATCCTCGTCGTGGTCGTCCTGAACTCCATCGTCGGCTTCGTGCAGGAATACAAGGCGGAGCAATCCCTAAGAGCCCTGGCACAAATGACGGCCCCTAGGGCGCGCGTGCTACGGGATGGCCGGGAGCGAGAGATTGATGCCCGGGAGGTGGTGCCGGGAGATGTGGTGCTCCTGGAATCAGGAGTCAAGGTTCCCGCCGACCTGCGTCTCTTCCGCGCCCTTGAACTACAGGTCGACGAATCGACCCTCACCGGTGAGTCGCTACCCGTCACAAAGCAGACAAGAGAAATCGAGTACCCCAACGTGCCTCTGGGTGACCGCACCAACCTCGCTTTCCTGGGGACGAACGTCGCGCGCGGTCGGGGGGCTGGCATTGTTGTCGGCACGGGTATGGCGACAGCCTTCGGGAACATCTCCGCAAGGATGCGAGAGGTAGGAGAGGTCGAGTCGCCACTACAACAGAGGCTGGGGCGCTTTGCCACCCTTATCGCCCTAGTCGTGCTCGGCGTGACCGCCGTCGTCTTCGCGCTGGGGCTGCTTACCGGCGAGAGCCTGGCCGATATTCTCCTCACTGCCGTGGCGACCGCCGTGGCCGCGGTCCCCGAGGGTCTGCCGGTCACCATAACCGTCGCCCTAGCAGTGGGCGTAAACAGGATGGCCCGCCGGCAGGCGATCATCCGCAAGCTCCCTTCGGTTGAGACACTCGGCAGCTGCACGACCATCTGCTCGGACAAGACCGGCACCCTGACGAAGAACGAGATGACGGTGCGGAAGGTTCACACCGCCGGCCGGGTCTACGAGGTCGCCGGCTCCGGCTATGCACCCGAGGGCGAGATCTCGCTCGACGGCCGCAGAGCGGGCCTGACAGATGACCGGGCACTTGCCTTGACCCTGCGTATCGGCCTCCTCTGCAACGAGTCCTCGGTGTACATGGAAGATGAACGCTACCGCGCCGAGGGTGACCCAACCGAGGCCGCTCTTGTCGTGGTGGCGCTGAAGGGCGGGCTGGACAAGGAGATGGAGGAGGAGGCCTACCGCCTTATCGACGAGATTCCGTTCGAATCCGACCGGCAGTACATGGCCACCCTGCACGAGCATGATGGGAGAAGGTTAGTTTTCGTCAAGGGGGCTCCAGAACGAGTGCTGGGGATGTGCGAATCGGCCTACGTCGAGAGCACAGCCATCCTCGACCGGAACGCCGTGGTGGAGCAGAACCAGCGACTGGCTGCCGAAGGTCTTCGCGTGCTTGCCATGGCCTATCAGGATGTCGGGCTGGACGTGGAGCAGATCGATCATCACGACGTGGAGCACGGGCTCGTATTCGCAGGCTTGCAGGGTCTGCTGGACCCACCGCGCGAGGAGGCGGTCGAGGCGGTCACGAAGTGCAAGCGGGCTGGCATGCGTGTCGTTATGATTACCGGTGACCACAAGCTGACGGCTAAGGCCGTCGCCGACCGGATGGGTATCTCGGTTGATGGCGGGGCGGAGGCCATCGACGGCACCACGTTGGAGCACATGAGCGACGAGGATCTGTTCGAGAGAGTCGAGGAGGTCTCTGTCTATGCCAGGGCTGCTCCCGACCACAAGCTGCGCGTGGTGCGCCAGCTCCGCCGACGCGGCGAGGTGGTTGCGGTGACTGGCGACGGGGTAAACGATGCCCCGGCGCTGAAGCAGGCCGATATCGGGGTGGCGATGGGCATCACGGGTACCGACGTGGCCAAGGAAGCATCGGACATGGTGCTGGCGGATGATAACTTCGCCACCATTTACGCCGCCGTCGAAGAGGGTCGGATCGTCTTCGACAACATCCGTAAGGTGATAATGTTCCTGATTCCCACCGGTCTGGGGCTAGTGCTCACGATCATCGTCAGCATTGCCATCCGCCTACCCCTGCCCTTCCTGCCAGCCCAAGTGTTGTGGATTAACCTTGTGACGAACGGGCTGCAGGACGTCGCGATGGCCTTTGAGCCGGGAGAGAAGGATATCGGCCTACGACCACCACGCGATCCTAGAGAAGGGATGCTGACCCGCCTGATGATCGAGCGCACCGTCCTCGTGGGCATCGTGCTGCTCCTCGGCACCCTGTTCACGTTCACGTGGCAGCTAACGTCAGGCGCGGATCTAGGCTACGCACGGACTGTCGCCGTAACGACGATGGTGCTCTTTCAGAACTTCCACATTTTCAACAGCCGTTCGTTCACACGGCCCTTCTATACTATGAACCCCTTCTCCAACCGCTTCCTCTTGGCGAGCATAGTCGCCGCCCTGGGGCTGCAAATCACGGCGCTGTACTGGGGCCCCCTGCAGTTCATTCTGAGCATCCACCCCTTGGCGCTAGGGGAATGGCTCGTGATAGTACCGGTCGCCGCCACGGTTCTACTCGCCGTCGAGGTAGATAAGGCCGTTAGACGGTGGCTGCGCCGGAGGCAGGAGAGGTTGCGCTCCTAGTGGCCATAAGCGCCGTCGGGCGCAAGGTCATCACCCTTTCACATGGCAGAAGGGACTTGACCTCCCGAACGTCAGCCAACCTATCACCAGGAATTGACATTCCGTTTACAGAAAGGGTACCGCTCGCGGCACCTTAATTACACGGCGTGTCTACAATCCTGCATAAGGGAAGTGTGAAGGAAAAGCCTGGAATGGAGGAAACGAGGAAATGACCGGAGACATTCTAGCCGCGATCATCGGCCTGGAGAACCCAGAGGTGGTCGCGCTCAAACTGGGAACCGTGTTTGTGAACGAACTTCTACGTCACCCGCAGAGGGACGACGCCGGTCCGTCCGATCTACTATCCAGCGCCCCTGGCAGGATTCGGATGCGGGTGGTGGCGATCAAGCGGGCGCCGGAATTGGCCAGAAAGGCTGAGGCCAGGATAGCGAAGCAAGCTGGCATAACCAGCGTTACCGCCAATGCCGTCACAGGCACCGTTCTCGTGAGCTTCGACGAGAGCGCGGTCGACAGGCCGAAAGTGGAACGTCTCATCTCGCAAGCGGTTGCCGCGCACCGCGTGATCCCAGCCGATCCGACCTACCGGATCCCGACGAGCATCGGCGACGCGCACTAGGTAACGACGTCACCATCTATGACCACTCACTCGGGGGTGTGTCCGCAGGCGTTCCAAATAGAGGACAACGCCTGCCACCCTCCACGCTTCGGGGGAACCCCAAGCCCCTTTCTCTCCCCAAGACCCGAGTTGCTAGCCCCGACGCGCCAACCCTTGGCGATGGCTGGCCCGGCCTACCGGGAATTCGCCAGCTCCTCCAGCATACCGCGCAATTGCCTCCGCGTGATCTCGCCGCGGGCGTAACGCCGCCTCAGAATCTCCCTTGCGTCTGGCTCGGCTTGGCTCCCACCCCGGCGAGCGTGCAGGGCAGCAAATGTCGAGTAGCCGTAGTAGAGCAGGTTGTACCAGGGGATCGGCTGCAGCTGTCCCTGGGCCACGCGCCGCAGGCCGAACCCGAAGAGCGTAAGCGGGAACACGTCGCGAAGGTCCAGGAATCCACCCGTCGTCACGCCTAGCCGGCCATTCGCCCGCCGGAACACGTCGACGACGGAGTTCCCGACCGCTGTCCCGCCAGGCCGTCCTGAAGGCGCCGTGCTCGGTTCGCCGGTCAGTTCGATGGCGGCGGTAGAGAGGCCGCGGTCCAGGACCTCCGGAGCTTCGGCGACGGATGGGTCGAAGGTAATGAGCACACTCCTGGCCACCGGTCTGGGCTGGACCGAAGTGACTCCCAGCGCGTCTGCCAGCGCCGTCTCCAGCCGACTCGCCATCTCGTCAATATTCACACCCTTCTCAAAGCGAATGCGCAGCCTACCGGGGGAAGCGTGCATAACCTGCGCCCTGGCCATGGTTTCGGAAGCCATCTCGATCAACCTCCTGCCTGTCGGTCGTAATCGGTCGGCAAACGATCTTCTATCCACCTGACAAGATTATACTTTGGCCCGACGACAGGTTCAAACGCCCGGCAGGTATTACCCCATGACCAGAACGAGTAGCCTTGAAGGAGAGCGGGCACGCGGGTTGCAGAGGAGTGGGTAGATTCTTTGAGGAGGGTACGTGCTAAATGGACCGCGAAGATGAAGAAGGACCGAGCACCTCGCACGTCAGGGGCAGCAGACTTGACCAGGGTCTTTCCGAAGGGTTCCCCACCGATGCCGAGCTGTGGGTCAATGTCACCGATGCGCTAACCTGGGACCCGGCGATCGACCATACGCAGATCCGCGTATCCGTGTTCAATACGGTTGTCACGCTCGCCGGCACCGTCAACTCGGAGGATAACAAGCAACGCGCCGAGGACATCGCCCGGAACCTTCCGGGCGTGGGTGAGGTAAACAACCAGCTCAAGGTGCTATCCTGCTAGACGGGATACTGACGTAATCTGTAGGACTAGGGGCCTGCCTCGAACACCCAGGCCTGGCCGTTCGTATAGACCAGCCGGAAATCCGGTGAGTTCATGAATTGCTCGGGATGAAGCGGTCCTCCTTGACTGCCAAGGAAGACGTACGATAGGCCGTGCTGCTGCATTGCCTGGTGTACCTGCTTGCCGTCCGGCGGAGGGGCTGATTCCACGGACTGCGCCAGCTGACGGACCTGCTCTACCTCCGCCTCGTTGCCGTGGTCGTAACCGAGCGGCGGCAGCGAGGCCCGCCGCGAGGCGAGCGCGGGAAGCCAGTAGCCCGCATCGGTCCCGGCGTGCGTGTTCGACTGCCATAGCCGCGAGTTCACCAGAAACGCCGCCGATTCCGGCGTGTGCAGCCGCACCCACCCTATGGCGTCGAGATCAGCCCCCGTCGCCAGCACGCAGACCGGATTGACGATGCCGGTCAGACTGGCGAAGCCCAGCAGCCCAGCCACGACGAGCGTCGAGCCGGCCGCCGCCTGCAGCGGCACGGGCCATTTCTCAAGCCGCAGGCCGGCGCAGGCCAGCGCGGCCGTTGAGCCGACCGCCACCGCCAGAGGCAGAAAGAGGGCAATGCCGACCGATTCATTGCTCAGCACAAGGTTAACGGGAAGACCCATCGCCCCGAGGTTAGCCATCGCCAGCGACAGGGCCACCCACAGCAGGAGGACGGGGGCGTAACTTTGCCGGCGAATCAGACCTACCAAGAGCCCCACTGCTGCTGTAGGCACCAGGTACCGCTCATTGCCCGAGGTGAAGAGACTGGACGGAAAGCCTGCGAACAGATCAGCTGAGGATGCGCTGGCACCCAGCATTGCCCCCGCCACCCGACTTTCGGCGAGCCTTCCCACCCAGGGCACCAGAAACAAGCCGGCAAGCCCGGCGGTCGGCACGAGGGGAGTCTTCAAACTCAGCAAGCGAGCAACTGGCAAGCGCCGTTGCGCCAGTAAGACAACCACCTCGGCCAAAATGTAGGCCAGCATGAGCAGCGCCACCCGCGGGTGGGTCAGCACCTGACCGGCAACCACCAGCGCGGCCAGCACCACAAGCACGAGGGGCTGTACGCTGCTGGCGACAGCTTCTGACGCGGCCCGTGAGTTGGCCCGCCCCAGCACGTGGCTGACCAGCACTACCGCCGTGGGCAGGACGACGAGGCCCGCCAACTGCGGGTAACGACTCCAGGTGACATAATAGGCAGGAGTGCTGGAAACCAGGCCCACGATCAACGCGGCGACCAGGCCTGCCCGTCGGTCGCGTGCCAAGTGGCTCGCTAGCAGGTAGGTGGGAAACACGATCAGGCCACTCAGCAGCTGACCGACAACAAGTACACCCTGAGCGAGGTCGATCCCGGTCAACCAGTGAAGAGAGACGACCTGCAGGTGAAAGCCGAAGTGGTAGGTAAACGGCTGCTCGGGAAGAAACGGCCCATAGTCGACCGGCACCTTGCCGCCCTCCGCGATCAGGCCGGCGATAAGCGTGTGGTGAATTGCGTCGACCCACATCGGCAAGGCGAGGTCCTTGGCGTGCACGAATCGGAGGAGCAAGGCAGCGGTGGCAACCGCAAAGGCGCCCACGGCAGAGCCCGAGATCGCCGGCGACACCGGGTTGGTGGGTTGGCCTTCCGCTTCACCGCTCGGGGCGACCGAGGCTAATCCGATTCCCCGGCCAATCCCTCCAGGCAGTCGCCCCCTTGGTACAATAGACGCTATGGCAAGTGCAGCGGCCAGCAAAAGTATGCCGACGGTTGTCGTCGCGGACAGCGCGCCCCCGGCCACTGTAACAAGCAGCAGAAGCACGGGCGCAACGGCGACACTCAGACCCACCCAGAGTCCGGCCGCCGCCGCAAGGTCGAGCCCCCGCAGAAGCCACCGCTCGATCGCCATCCCGGGTAGAAACAACAGGCAAAGCGCGACGGCAAATGGCGCGGCGCCGGTTGAGATCCGCTGGGCAAGGTCCCGCGCCAGGGCCAGGGGGCCATAGTCGTAGAATGCTTGGAAGACTATGTCGCCGACAGCTGGTTGACCGCCGACCGCCATCTCACCGCCTGCATAAGAGTCACTGCTCGTCGCCCACACGGTAGCTCTGGCCGGCTTCGCGGACGTTGCTTGGATGGACATCCGGTAGCTTCGACCAGCTGAGTTGGGCTGAGGATCAAACTGCAGCCGGTAGCGAGAATCGGGGGCAATTGCCGATACCGAGAGGAGCTGGCTGGCGATTTCGCGGTTGTCCGTAAGGTCGGTCAGGTGGAGGACGATTTCGCCATCTCCGCCGGCAGCAGGCTCATCGGCGTCGTACACCGCAAACTGAACCTCTACGGCAGTCAGGCCGTCGTGCTCGCTGGTGAAAGTTTGGCTGACCTCACGGCCGAGGGATGGCCTCTCCGCGGGTATCTCCGCCCGGTGCTGCTGGGCGTCGAAGTCCGGGAGGGGCGCCCAGTGGACTATCGCTAGGCCACACAGCAGAGACAATCCCAGGCAGACCGTAAGCCACTTGGTCGCCCGTGGGGACATCTAGCCTGCCGGGCTGGGGTAAGGAACAACGGTCGGCGAGGGCAGCGGCGTGAGGTTCGGCAGCGGATACGAGCCCGAAGTCGGCGTCGGCGGTTGCGTCGGCTCAGGCGTGGCGCTCGCCACGGTCGGCACGCTCGGCAGTGTCCCCGTCGGCGGCTTGACGGGCGGCATTGGTTGACCGGGAGCCGGCGTCTTGGTAGGCGTCCCATCTTGGGTAGAGGCCGTTGGCTTCGTGGCCGACCCAGTCGTCGGCCGGGCCTGGTCGGCAGTCGCCGAGACGCTTGGAGTCGGGGTAGCCGTGGCCGCGGGCATGGCTACGGTGGTCGCCGTGGGCTGACTTGCCATAGTCGGCGTGGCGGTGGGCGTAGGCTGAGTCTGGCAGCTCACGACGAGAAGGCTGGAGGCCCAGATGGCTGCTATGGCCATAGCTGAAAGACCCAAACGGCCCATGGTCGAAAGATGAACCTTCACCCAGGAATGGGCACGAGCCACGTTAGCCTCCTTTACCATCATTCTCTCGAATGGCTGCCTGGTATATAATGGTACTCCAGCTTCCGTCATAGCGCAAGCTGTCGCAAACGTAATCTGCCGGTCGGTGGTCGGGCAAGTGCGCACCGGCTTGGGGAGTCCGCGGCCCGGCGTTCGGCCGAGCGCACGGAGAGGAGGACTGTGATGGGCGACGAATTCCAGAAGGTTAGGGTGGCCGTGGTACAGGCTGCGCCGGTCATCCTCGACAGAGAGGCCACCATCGCCAAGGCATGTGATCTGGTCGAGGAGGCCGCAGCGAAGGGCGCCCGTCTGGTCCTGTTCCCCGAGGCTTACGTTCCCGCTTATCTCTGGGGGCTGAGCCTGGGCACGGCCATCGGCGGCCGCACCCAGGCGGGGCGGCAGGCGTGGGCACGTTATTGGGCCAACACCGTGGAGGTGCCCAGCCCTGCCACGGAGGCGCTGGGCGAGGCCGCTCGGCGGGCTGGCGTCTACCTCGCCATCGGCGTCATCGAGCGAGATAGTACCTTCAGTCGGGGCACCCTGTATTGCACGCTCCTCTACTTCGGCCCCGACGGCCGCCTGCTGGGGAAGCACCGCAAGCTGAAGCCAACGGCGGCCGAGCGCTACATCTGGGGCGAGGGAGACGGCAGCACGCTGCCCGTCTTCGCCACCGAGGTAGGCAAGATCGGCGGTCTGATCTGCTGGGAGAACTACATGCCGCTGGCGCGCAGCGCCATGTACGCCCAGGGCGTAGAGGTCTATCTGGCGCCGACGGCCGACTCGCGCGAAACCTGGCAGGCGACGATTCGCCATATCGCCCTCGAAGGGCGCTGTTTCGTGCTGGCCTGCTGCCAATACGCGACGAAGGACCTCTATCCGCACGATCTGGAGGTAGCCGGCGAGTTGGCCGGGGCCTCCGAGGTCCTCTCGCGGGGAGGGAGCGCGATCGTCGGTCCCCTGGGAGAGTATTTGGCCGGCCCATTGTACGGCGAAGAGGGGATTCTCATGGCCGACCTCGACTTTGCCCGGATCGTGGAGGCCAGGTTCGATTTCGACGTGGTCGGCCACTATGCGCGGCCCGACGTGCTAAGACTAGTGGTGAACCGGCAACCCCAGCCGCCCGTGGAAATGATCGACGGCGATACTCCAGACCCCGACCAACCGTACTGATCGTCTTGGGGCGGGAGTTACAGGAGACCAGTGGGTCCGTGGCGCTATCCTACTTGGCGCCACGCCGGTCATAGCCCAAGAGATTCCGCACCTTGGCCGGCGATACGCCCAGCCACTCCAACACATTGACGGCGGCGCCGTTCTGCCGAAGAAGGCCCAGCAGCAGGTGCTCAGTGCTGACCTCGAGGGAGCCCATCCTGTAGGCCTCATCGCCAGCCAGCAGGAGGGCTTTGTCGGCGCTGGGCGAGAGCCGCGCTCCGGCGTGGTGGCCGGGGGGTTGACCCATGCCCATGAACTCGACCGCCGCCCTGGCCTCCGGCAGCCCGACGCCAGCCTGCTGCAACACCTGGGCGGCGGGCTCACTGCCCTCTGCGAGCAGACCCAGCAGGAGAGCCTCAGGGTCCGTGGCGCCGTGACCGAGCCTCTGTGCCTCCTTGCCGGCGAGCGCCAGCGCGCGCTGCAGCGGTTCGCTCAGCTGGGCAGGAAGACCCGGCCGCGCCGGCTCGGTATACGCCGGCACCTCCGCCGCCGTCCAATGCACGGCCTCCTCCGCGGGGGACCATACAACCGCGGCAGTGGCGGTCAGGTTGCGGGGTCGCGCGACGGCACCCGAGGGTAGCAGGGCGTCCCAGCTCTCGTTCTCCCGCAGGGAGAACCGGAGTTCAGCGCCGAATACCTCGTCGCCATCACGCACCGTCAACCATACCGCGACGGTACTGCCGAGGTCCGGCGGGTTCGCCGGTGGCAAGGGGATTCCCCCCTCGAAAGCAATGCCGCCCCCTTTGAGGTCGACCGCCCGTCCCCCCGGAAAGTAGGGTTCTGTCCCCTCCTCGGGCTCGGCAAGCGCGAAGTCCTGCACATCCAGGGAGGTCCCAAGGGTCAGCCTCTCAGGATGCCACCCAGCGCCCACGCTGTAGACGATTGCCCGCCAGCCCCACCCGGGGATGGCGCTATAGTAGTCAAAGGCTTCGCCCAGATTCGCCGGCGAAAGGTCGGGGTCGGCAAATAGCCCCAACCGAAAGATGTACGGCCCGGATTCGACGCGTTCCACGTAACCCTCCTGTCTGACCACAAGTGTACATCGTCTGGGGCATAGCGGGCAATAGCAAGGCGCCGGCCCAGTCAATCGAGGGAAGGAGACCGGAAGGCGACCGTAACGGTTACCCCGCGCCGTCCGACAACGCTATCCAGTCTACCTGGACGCCGAGCTGAACCTTGTTGAGCTCCCATGTTCCGCTCTCGAGACGCACGGCGAAGGCCCCACTGCCATGGGATAGAGCCTCCGGCAAGGATAGAGTATAGGTGTGGAAATCGTACCTGACGTCGACCTGACCCACCTCTTGATCGTTGACAAAGACGGTTAGCGGCACGGTCTCTGTTTGATCGAACCGCCCCGAGGCCAGCCGCAGGGCAATCTCCGTCGGTCCTGTTTCTGA
>JAJZQK010000045.1 GCA_021847625.1 Chloroflexota bacterium | reverse complement strand
TCCGATCTAGTACGTCCGTGAGGGACCCTGGCAGATCATGATCAACGGCGAGTCGTACAAGCCGATCGTCGCCGAAGCGACCAAGACCGCCATTGGCCCGGAAAACCTCTACGAGCGCGTGATCGTCACCCACCTGCTGAACGACCCGAACGACCCCAGCCGGGTCGCCGGTGCCGTCGGCTTCAGCGTGCGTGAGAACAAGTTCTACGTCTTCAAGGCCAAGTCCGTCATCGTCACCTGCGGCGGCGCCACGCTGCTGTTCCGCCCCCGCTCCGTCGGCGAGGGCCTCGGCCGCACCTGGTACGCCATCTTCGACACCGGCTCCACCTTCGCCATGATGGCCGAGGCCGGCGCCGAGATGACGCAGATGGAGAACCGCTTCATCCCCAGCCGCTTCAAGGACGGCTACGGCCCGGTCGGCGCCTGGTTCCTGCTCCTCAAGTCCATGGCCACCAATGCCTACGACGAGAACTATCTGCAGACCAGGGCGAGCGAGCTGGCGAAGTACGAGCCCTACGGCTCCGTCAAGCCGACCCCGACCCCGCTGCGCAACCACGTCATGCTCACCGACATTCTGGACGGCAAGGGGCCCATCTACATGCGCACCGACGAGGCGCTGGCCAGGCTGTCCGGCGGCGACAAGAAGAAGATGCGCGAGCTGGAGTCGGAGGCCTGGGAAGACTTCCTGGATATGACCATCTCGCAGGCGATGCTGTGGGCCGCCCAGAATATCGCCCCCGAGGCGCTGCCCTCGGAGGTCACCCTGGCCGAGCCGTACATCATGGGCTCGCACTCCGGCTGCGCGGGCATGTGGGTCAGCGGCCCGGAGGACGTCTCCCCGCCGGAGTACTTCTGGGGCTACAACCGCATGACCACCGTCAAGGGCCTCTTCACGGCCGGCGACGGCGTCGGCGCGGCGCCGCACAAGTTCTCCTCCGGCTCCTTCACCGAGGGCCGCCTGGCCGCCAAGGCCGCCGTCGCCTACTGCGCCGATAACCCCGGCAACGTACAGGTCGACGACGCCAAGGTCCAGGAGCTCCAGGCGACGGTCTTCCAGCCGTACGAGGTCTTCGAGAAGAACAAGTCCCTGTCCACGGTGGAAGAGGTCAACCCCAAGTACATCACGCCGAAGCAGGCCTTGGTCCGCTTGCAGAAGATCATGGACGACTACGCCGCCGGCTCCGGCACCTGGTATCGCACCAGCGAGCCGATGCTGAAGCGCGGCCTCGAGCTGCTGGGCCTCCTCAAGGAGGACATCAGCGGCAGCATGGCCGCCCGCAACATGCACGAACTGTTGCGCGCCTGGGAGCTGCACCACCGCGTGTGGACCGCCGAGGCCCATGTCCGGCACATGCTCCATCGCCAGGAGACCCGCTGGCCCGGTTACTACTACCGGACCGACTATCCGAACGTCGACGACGCGAATTGGCGGAAGTTCGTCAACTCCAAGTACGACGCGACCTCGGGCGGCTGGGAAATGATGACCAAGCCGTACCTGCAGCTAGTGCCGTAAGGATGGTGTGTTATCCCCTCTCCCCTCTGGGGAGAGGGAGATTTGCAGGGGCGAACGGCCGGCCGCCCGGGCGGAAGAACGCGGTTGGCCGGTCACCCCGACGGAAAAAGTTGGTCGGGCCGGACCATCGCTCTGATTCCCCTCGCCCCTCCGGGGAGAGAGGGTAAGGGTGAGGGGAAGGCAAAGTAAAGGGGACCGCAACCGCCGGCTGGGCGAGGCAGCGTGGCCTAGTTCAGCCGGCGGCCCGAAAATCTGTTACGGGACGGCGCGGCCCGGCGCCGCGGACGGACCGTAGGGAGGCCAAGGAGCACACAGCATGGCCCAATCAGACATTCTGGTGGTAGGAGGCGGGATGGCCGGCCTGGCCGGCGCCCTCGAGGCGGCCGAGGCGGGCTACACCGTCACCCTAATCGAAAAAGAGCCCTTCCTCGGGGGGAGGGTGTCGCGGATGTACCGCTTCTTCCCCAAACTGTGCCCACCGAACTGCGGATTGGAGCTGTACTTCCGGCGGATCAAGAACAACCCCCGGTTGACGTACTACACGCAGGCGCAGGTTCAGAGTGTGAAAGGCCAGCAGGGGGACTTCACGGTCGACATCGCCCTCAAGCCCCGCTTCGTCAGCACGGAGAAATGCACGGCCTGCGGCGAGTGCACGGCGGTCTGCCCGGTAGAGAGGGTTGACGAGTTCAACTACGGCCTGGGCAAGACCAAGGCGATCTACCTGCCGCACCCGATGGCGATGCCCCCTAAGCTCGCCATCGACCAGGCCACCTGCCGGGGCGAGTCGTGCGGCGAGTGCGTGCGCGCCTGCCGCTACGACGCCATCGACCTCGCCATGCAGCCGCGCACCGAGCAGCTGCACGTGCGCTCTATCGTCCTGGCCACCGGCTGGCAGCCGTACGACCCGAGTCGCCTCGGCGACCTCGGCTACGGCAAGTACCCGGGCGTCATCACCAACGTGATGATGGAGCGCCTGGCGGCGAGCGACGGCCCCACCGGCGGTCGCCTCCTGCGCCCCGGCGACGACAGGGAGGCCAAGCGCATCGCCTTCGTGCAATGCGCCGGCTCGCGCGACGAGAACCACCTGCCGTACTGCTCCGCCGTCTGCTGTATGGCCTCCCTCAAACAAGCCGCCTACGTGCGCGAGGCCCATCCCGAGACGCAGGTGCAGATGTTCTACATGGACGTGCGGGCCCCCGGCCGCTACGAGGACTTCTACCGCAAGGTGAGCAAAGACCCGGCGGTGAAGATCGTCCGCGGGAAGGTGGCCAAGGTCTCGCAAGATGCCGCCACGGGCGACCTACTTCTGGAGGCCGACGACACCATCTACGGCCGCAAGATCCGGACGGCCGTGGACATGGTCGTGCTGGCCACCGGTACGGTCCCCACGCCCGCCGCCGAGGCGCTACCAGGTGCCCCGCTCGTCTACGACCAGTTCGGCTTCGTCACCGCCGCGGGCGTGCCGGGGATTCATCCCGCTGGCGCCGCCAAGCGGCCGATGGACGTGGCCAGCAGCGTGCGCGACGGCACCGGCGCGGCGCTGCGAGCAATTCAGGACGTGGTAGGGGGTTAAACCGATGGACGCTAAGGCACGAGTTTACATCTGTACCGGCTGCGGCATCGGCGAGGCCCTGGACATTGCCGCCTTGCGCGCCGTGGCCGAGAGCGAATACGGCGCCAAGGTTAGCGAGCATCCCCATCTGTGCAGCCCGGAAGGGGTGGCGATGATCCGCGCCGACCGCGAGGCGGAGGGCTTCCAGAAGGTGGCCATCGCCGCCTGTTCCCTGCGCGTGAACGCGGAGGCCTTCGCCCTCAACAACACCGTCGTAGAGCGGGTCAACCTGCGCGAGCAGGTGGCCTGGAGCCACACGCCGGGCGACGAGGAGACCCAGGCCCTGGCCGAAGACCAGCTAAGAATGAGCATCGTCAAGATGACGAAGACGGAGCTGCCGGAGATCACGGAGAAGGAGACCGAGCAGACGGTGCTCGTCGTCGGCGGCGGCATCGCCGGCCTGACGGCGGCCCTGGAAGTAGCCAACGCCAAGCGCCAGGTGGTCCTGGTCGAGCAGAAGCCCGAGCTAGGCGGCTGGCTGACGGAGTTCCACCAGGTCTCCCCCGGCCAGGCTCCCTATCGCGACCCCGAGAAGCCGCCGCTGGCGGCCACCTTGGCCGCCGTGCGGGATAACCCGCTCGTCCAGGTGCTCACCGGCACCACCATCGACAAGGTCGCCGGCCAGCCGGGCGACTTCACCGTCACCGCCAGCACGAACGGCACCGAGACGCAGATGCGCGCGGGCGCCATCGTCCTGGCCACCGGTTGGCGGCCCTACGACGCAACGAAGCTGGGCCACCTGGGCTTCGGCCTCTCCCCGGACGTCATCACCAACGTGATGCTGGAGCAGCAGGTGAAGGCCGGGCGCATCAGCCGTCCTTCCGACGGCAAGGCGCCGGAGAACGTCGTCTTTGTCCAGTGTGCCGGCTCCCGCGACGAGGAGCACCTGCCCTACTGCTCGGGCGTCTGCTGCCAGGTTTCCCTGAAGCAGGCCCTCTACGTGCGCGAGCAGTACCCGGACGCCAACATATTTATCCTGCACAAGGATATCCGCACGCCGGCCCAGTACGAGGAGTTCTACAAGCGGGTGCAGGAGGACGATCAGGTCTTCTTCCTGCGCGGTGATGTCACGGGCGTCAGCACGGATGGCAACGGCGGGCTCGTCGTCTCCGCCGAGGACACCCAGCTGGGCGAGGCGATCAACCTGCCGGCCGACCTTGTCGTGCTGGCGACGGGCATGGTCCCCAACGTGAGCGAGACGCTCAATCTGCAATATCGCCAGGGGCCGGATATGCCCAGCGCCCACCACGGCTTCGCCGATTCCAACTTCATCTGCTGGCCGTACGAGACCCAGCGCACGGCCATCTTCGCCGCCGGCTGCGTGCGCGAGCCGATGAACGTGACCGGCTGCGTGGAGGACGCGGCGGGCGCCGGCCTGCGGGCGGCGCAGGCGACGACGCTGGTGGCGGCGGGGCAGGCCCTGCACCCGCGCATCGGCGACAACTATTTCCCGAACTTCTTCCTCCAGCGTTGCACGCAGTGCAAGCGCTGCACGGAGGAGTGCCCGTTCGGGGCGTTGAACGAGGACGCCAAGGGTACCCCCGAACTGAACCCGAACCGCTGCCGCCGCTGTGGCATCTGCCTGGGCGCCTGCCCCGAGCGCATCGTCAACTTCAAGAACTTCAGCATCGACCAGATCGGGTCGATGATCAAGGCCGTCGAAGTGCCGGAGGAGGACGAGGAGAAGCCGCGCATCCTGGTGTTCGCCTGCGAGAACGACGCCTATCCCGCCCTCGACCTGGCCGGCGCCAGACGCCTGTCCTATAGCGCCGCCATACGCATCATCCCCCTGCGCTGCCTGGGCTCGATGAACACCGTCTGGATCGCCGACGCCGTCGGGCGCGGCTTCGACGGCGTCCTCTTGCTGGGCTGCAAGTACGGGGACGACTATCAATGCCACTTCATCCGCGGCAGCGAGCTGGCGAACAGGCGTATGGAGAACGTACGCGAGACGCTCGGCCGCCTGCGCGTGGAGCAAGAGCGCGTGCGCCTGGAGCAGGTGACGATGGACGATTGGAAGCGCTTGCCGGCGCTGATCGACGAGTTCGTAGCCGAGATGACGGAGATCGGACCCAACCCTTACAAGGGGTTCTAGGGGCCGGCCAGCCCTTTGTAGGGGCGACCGGCCGGTCGCCCCTACAGGTTCCCTCGCCCGAGAGGGGCGAGAGTGAGGGGCATACACGTGATAGCGACTGCAGGCCCGGTCTGGGGGCATCCCTCCGGATCGGACCGCGGGGGACAAGCCCCCGCGCTACAAGAGATGCGCCCTTGACGTATTGGCTAGACGGAGGGAAACAAGCATGGCAGTAGCCGAGGCACCGAAACGAGGGACGGCAGAATACGTGGTCCCGGACAAGGAGTTTATAAAGGACGTCCTCGCGCTCGGCGGCGACTCAGCCAAGAAGTGCTACCAGTGCGGCACTTGCACGACCACCTGTAACGTATCGTTCGCCAAGAACGGCGAGGAGCCGTTCCCCAGGCGCCTGATGCTCTGGACGCAGTGGGGGCTGAAGGACAAGGTCCTCACGGACGCCAGCATCTGGGCCTGCCACCAATGCAACGACTGCTCGGCCTATTGCCCGCGGGGGGCGAAGCCCGGCGATGTGATAGCGGCGCTGCGGGCGCTGGCCATCGAGCGCTACTCGGTACCGAGCGGGCTAGCCAAGTTCTACCGGGAACCCAAGTACCTGCCCCTCGCCTTCGGGCTCCCATTCCTAATACTGACGTTCGTGCTCGTCCTCTTTGGCGTGACCTACCCCGCCGGCGAGATCATCTACAAGCACTTCATACGGGAGATCTATGTCGAGGCGGTGGGCGTTATCGTCGCCGGCCTGGCGGTCCTCGCGGCCGCCCTGGGGCTCTTGCGCTTCTGGGGAGAGTTGCGCGTCTCCGGCAGTGGCACGAGCATACCGTCGCAGGCTGTGGCGCGGCCCGCCGTCGTGGACGGGCCGGGCTCGGCGACGGCCGCCGCGAGCGAGGAGAGCGCGGAGGTCACCTTCGCCCGGACGATGCGCGACGTGGCCCTGCATAACGACTTTCGCGCCTGCGAGACGGACAGGCTACGCACCTGGGGCCACATGGCCGCGCTGTACGGCTTCCCGTTGTTGATCCTGGCGACGGCCTTATCGTTCATATACGGGCTCTTCGGCATCGAGCAGCAGCACGTGTCGTGGATCGACCCGATGAAGATCGCCGGCAACGTGGGTGGGCTGCTGGCACTGGGCGGCATCGCCCTGCTGATGTTCCTGCGCTTCCGCGCCAAGAAGGGGCAGTGGGGGGTAGCCACCTACTTCGACTGGCTGCTGCTGGCCGTCATCTTCGCGAACGTGTTCACCGGCTTCCTGGTGCAGTTCAGCCGGCTGGCCAACCTCAACCCGCTGGCCTATCAACTGTACGTGTTCCACCTGGGCCTTGTTCTTGCTACCTTCTTATACATCCCCTACGGGAAATTCGCCCACATCTTCTACCGCACGGCGGCATTGGCGGCGATCCGGCAGAGGGGCAAGACGAGCCCGCAGCGGATGTTCATCCTGTTGCCGGCGGCGGCGGCCGTGGCCGTGGGCGCGGCGGCGGTCGCGGTAGGGGTGCTCGCCATCCTCTTCTGGCTGTTGCAGGCTGTATAGGAGGATAGCTTACCGAGCTAGTGTTTGCTGGTGGGTGACCGTTTCGGGCGGGTGAGGACACATTCCCTCGCCCCTCTGGGGAGAGGGCAAGGGTGAGGGGAGCCGGCCGCAGGCCGGCATTCGGTAGACTACGAGGGAATACGACCCTCACCCCTACCCTCTCCCTGGAAGGGAGAGGGGGGACGGCTGCCCGCCTGTGCCAGGGGAGCAGGAACGAGCACTAGGCAAGGTGCTGGTCTGTCCGACTCAGAACCCGACGAAGGGGCCGGGGAGGACATCTCGACAGGGAGGGTCGAGCCGTGTTCGAGAGTATCATGGTCACGCTCTGCAAGGACAGCCCCAGATCGCCGATCATCCAACAGGCGGTCTGGTTGGCGAGACGTGCCGATGCCCGCCTAGTGGGACTCTACGTGATCGAAGACGAGGAACTCTTCCCGCCGTCCGGCACCGAGGGGATAGACGCCGAGAGTTGGCGCGAGCTCGTCGAACCGGAGCTGCGGGCCGTCGGGCAGGCCGTCCTAGCGGAGCTCGTCGACCATTGCCAGCAGGTCGACGTGCCCTGCGCCACGCGGGTCGTCGTCGGGCCCGCCCAGAGGGTGGTTTGCGAGGAGGCCCGCGGCGCGGACCTCGTGCTGATGGGTCGCTGCGGCGACTACGCGAAGCGGCCCATGCTCGTCGGCTGCTCCTTGCTAGAGGGGACGGTGCGCCGGGCCACGCCGCCGGTGCTGGTGGCGGCCGAACAGCCCCGGGCCATCAACCGCGTTCTCATCGCCTACGACGGCGGCGCCTATGCCGACGGGGCCCTGGCGACGGCGGTCGACCTCGCCCAGGCCTGGGAGCTGCCGCTGTCGCTGATCACGGTGCGCGAGCCGCGGGTCGGCCGCGAGGTCCTGGCCAAGGGGGAGTCCCTGCTCAAGGCCTACGGGCTCCTGGAGAAGGCCATCCTTGGCGAGGGGAAGCCTGCCAGGGAGATACTGCGCGTCTGCGAGGAAGAGGCCATTGACCTCCTCGTCATGGGCGCCTACTGCCACAACCGGGTGCAGGAGCTGCTCTTCGGCGGCACGGTCTGCCAGGTCTTGCAGAACGCCGATTGCCCGGTGCTGATTTGTCATTGACGGAGACGCTTGCCAGGGATATATATCTTGTAGCGGACGATCCCTAGCCCGTGGTCGGATTGGTGGGGTTCTCGTAGCTCCTCGGAAGGCTCGAAGGAGAGTGAAGGGCGCGTGGCCGAGTACACCGTAGCTCCTTCCAGTGAAGAGCAAGACGAGTCGTCCCGCACGTCTCCCCGTCCCAACGGGAAGGCGTGGGTGTTCGCGCGCGCCCTGCCGGTCCTCCTCCTCGCCCTCTCGGTCGGGTTGAGCGTGTGGACGCTCGGCGCCGTGCGCGAGACGGTCCGCGAGGATTTCAACCAGCAGCAGCTCGCGCTGGCCCGCCAGGTCGCCGCCCGTGTGACGGCGACGATGCAGACCCTACGCCTGGAGGTGGACAGCCTGGCCCAGGCCACGGCCGCCGTGTCCGACCCCGGGGCCGCCCTGCCCGCCCTGCTGCGCTCGACCTCCTACCGCGCCGTTCCTCACGGCCTCGTGGAGGTACGCTTCGTCCTGCCGGCGGCGGGCAAAGCCGTCGCCCTCAAGCAGGGAGGCACCGTGACGGAGGAGACCCTCGACGAGACAGACGACTACCTCCTGCGCCAGCCCGCCCTCGCCTCCACCGGGGCCGATCAGCCCTACATCGCCGACGCCCCCTTCGCCCCGCGCGAGCAGCCGCTGATGCTCCTCGCCCGCCGGGCGCCGGTGTCCCGCGAGGCCGACGGCCTCGTCTACTTCCTCGTCGACGACCGCAGCCTGGCCGCCAACGCCGTGGCGGGCATCCGCTCCGGCAACAGCGGCTACGCCTGGATCATCAACGCCGCGGGCAGCTTCCTCGCCCACCCGGTGCAGGAGTTCATGGGCCAGGACGCCTTCGCCGCCCGCGAGAGCAGGCAGCCCGCCATCTCCTTCGCGCGCATCAACGAGATCCAGAAAGAGCGCATGCTCGCCGGCCAGGAGGGTACCAGCTGGTTCACCTCGGAGGTCCGCGAGGGCCCCGACACCGGCCAGCCCATCGAGAAACTGATCGCCTTCACGCCCATCCCGGTCGGCGGCCAGGGCGGCTACGAGAACTGGTCCGTCGCCGTGGTGGCGCCCGCCCGCGAGGTGGAGGCGACGGTCACCGACCTCTGGCTGAGGATCTTCGGCGCCCTCACCCCCGCCGTGCTCGCCGTCGCCTTCGTGATGGTGCTGATCGTCCGCGACCAGCGGCAGACGGCCAGCCTACTGCGCGAGGTGGAAGCGGCCACCCGCCGGCGGCAGAAGTCGGAGGCCAGGTACCGTACGCTCGTGGAGAGCGCCGACGACCTCATCTTCACCCTCTCGCCCGAGGGCACGATCCTCTCGGCAAACAGAGCGACCCTGCGCTTCTTCGGCGCCGGCAACGGCCAGCAGGCGCCCGAGAACGTCGTCGGCCTCAACATCCAGGAGCTGGTGGGGAAGGCCACGGCGGCCTATCTCCTCAAGGAGATGCAAGAGGTCATTCGCCAGAAGCGCGGGGTGAGCCGCGAGCACACCCTGAGCCTCGGCGACCACGAGTTCTGGTTCAACACCAAGCTGCGCCTGCTAGAGGAACCGAGCGGCAATGGCGAGGTCATCCTAGCGGTTTCGCGCGACATGACCGACAAGCGGCTCATGGACGAGCAGATGTTCAACACCGAGAAGCTCGCCTCGCTGGGCACGCTGGCGGCGGGGGTAGCCCACGAGCTGAACAACCCGCTGACGGTCATCCTCGGCTTCACGGACCTCCTGCTGGAGAAGGCCTCCGCCGACACCCAGCTCTACCAGGACCTGAAGATGATCGAGGACCGCAGCCAGCACTGCCGGCAGATCGTCGAGAACCTGCTCGACTACGCCCGCATCGGCACCTCCATGGGCGAGTGGACCAACGCCAACGACGACCTGGAGACGGTGCTGCAGGTGGCCTCCAACACCTTCCTCACGCACAAGATCAAGGTCGAGCGCCACCTGGACCCAGCCTACACCATCATCCGCGCCAACTCCAAGGAACTGCAGCAGGTCTTCCTTAATCTTATCAGCAATGCCGTCCACGCCATGAAGAACCAGGGCGGCACGCTGACCGTTTCCACGGCCGTGCGCGGCAACCGCATGATGGTGAAGATCGCCGACACGGGGAAGGGCATTCCGGAGGAGGTCCAAGGGAGGATCTTCGATCCGTTCTTTACGACCAAGGGCATCGGCGAGGGCACCGGACTCGGGCTGTCGGTGAGCCTGGGCCTGGTGCAGAAGATGGGAGGAACGATCAGCGTGCGAAGCAGCACCGGCAACCCCCAGACGGGCGAACCATCCGGCAGCGTGTTCACGATCGTCCTCCCGCTGCCCACCGATAGCGAGGGGGAATAAGAATGAGCCATTACGACGTCCTTATCGTCGACGACGAGGTCGGCCTCCTGCTGTTGTTGCATCGCATCCTGACGGAGCGGACCCCGCACTTCGTGCGCACCACCGCCTCGGCGGAGGAGGCGGTGAACATCCTCGCCACGCACGACTGCGACCTGCTGATCGCCGATCTCAAGATGCCCTACCTGGATGGGCTGGACCTCCTGGAGAAAGCCAAGCAACTCGACAAGGGAACGGAGGTAATCATAATGACCGCCTTCGGTTCCACGGAGGCGGCGGTGGAGGCTATCACCAGGGGGGCCTATGATTACATAACCAAGCCGTTCCGCAAGGAGCAGATCATCGTCACGGTGGAGCGGGCGTTGCAGTGGCGGCGCCTCAAGGCCCAGGTGGCGGCCCTGGAGGCGGCGATCTTCGAGCTGCCTTTCGAGGCGGCCCTCAAGGCCTACCAAGAGGAGTACATGCGGCGTGCCCTGCGCCGGTCCGCCGGGGACCTGCAGCAGACCATCGCCGCCACGGGGATCGACGGCGAAACCCTATCCGCCTACCAAACCAAGTGAGGCAACGGGGCCTCCAAACCCCTCTCCGCGGCAGGGAGAGGGAATCCGCACTCCGCTTGTAGGAGGTGAGGACAGGCGCTCTCCCTGGCAGAGAGAGCGAGAGGACGAGGTAGGGACGAACGGAGCTGCGAGCCAATTACGGGGAGGAGACGACATGCGCAAGAACGAGAGGACTCGTACTCTAGTCAAACTGACTTTCTGGTCCTTAGCTACGGCGGTAGTCTTTGCCTATGCCATCAACACCTTCGTCACGGGCGGCCTGACCGGCATGTACTTCTACAAGGCCAAGACCGACGGCTACGCCATCCATTATGGCACCGTGGAGAACGCGACACCGGCCCAGCCCATTCTCCTGGCGGTGACGGACTCCTCCGTGATCGAAGGCAACCAGGCCGTGCCCGTGAAGAAGGGCGACCTCCTGCCCGCCAACACCAGCAGCGTCATCAGCCAAGCCGAGGTCGCGGACGGGCGGCGGGTCAAACTGGACAACGGCCAACTGGCCGTGCTCGTCCCCTGGGAGGTAACGACCTCCCATGGCGTGGCGACGAAGGAATCGCTCCGCAATAAGAACATCGAGACCGACCCGATGGGCGGCGTCTGGAACCTGGTGATGGTTATGCTGATGGGCCTCTGCCTGGGCCTGCTGGGGGAAAGCGTCACCGACGTCGTGGGCATTAAGGTGAAGAAGACGGCACACGCGCATTAAGCGCGATCTAGGCGAAGAACCC